>JAJNDJ010000082.1 GCA_021156345.1 Rubrobacteraceae bacterium
GCGCGTGCGGGATGCGACTGGAATCGGGCGGGCTGGAAGCAGCAGGATGCCAAGCAGTAAGAAAGGGTATACGCTCAGATATCCGAGATCGGCGATGGAGGGCAGCGGAGGCGGCTGATCTAGCACCCACTCGTAATAAGTGAAGATCATCTGTCCCAATACCCAGCTAAGGATGCCCAAGCCAAGCAGGATGGGGGCCCAACGCCGCCCTCTTGTCACAGGCGGTCCGCCGGGCGCTTGGGAGGTTGGTGGTCCCCACATCCACCCAAGTACTCCAGCGAAGCACAAGGGCACCACGAGCAGCGGGCCAACGAACTCTGCGGTGTTGACCACGAGGGCAAGCATGGCGTCGGTGCCCAGTTTGAAGAGCACCCAGACGACGAGCAGGCCGTTGAACAGCAGGACCAAGCCGGTGGCGCGCCAAAGGGGACGCATCTCAGCACTATCCTGTGGTGGTCGGTTCCGCGGGGTGCTTGCTTTCATTTCGTATGTTCCCTACTGTTGTGGTGCGGGTACTATCATACTTTCCTTCCTATCTGCTACCCTGGAATACCTATCCGGCGGTGTGCTCATGGTCCGTCCCTCCTGGCGACGAAAAGAGCTTATCGCACGTGAGAGATCGACGCATCACTCAGATAGGCAATTTCTGCAGTGAGGGTAGTGGGCTGGCGGGAAAATCGGCCAGTGGATTTTCAAGTCGCATCACTCCGCAATTCTCGAGTTGGCTCTTGTGAGTCCCAACAAGAGTGGACGGTGCAGCTAGCATGTCCTCTGCCCCGGCCGTCTGATCGCGTTTACGAGATTACGCTACAAGCTCGTCGATGTCGTGGCGGGCGTCCATGTACGCTGCTGCACCCCCGGTGGCGGAATCGAGGATCAGGTAGGCGAAGGAGTGCCTCGGCTCATCCACGGGCGGCATTTTCCTCGTCCGATGCTTCGGTCTGCGGCGTCGTTTGGCGCCTAACAGACGATCGCCGGTCGGCCCAGCGCCGTAGCAGGCGTTCGGAATAGGTGCTCGACCGAGGATCGAAATGGGAACCAGCCCGCGTTAGGTAAGGGGTGCTGGTTCGCCGCAGAAAGGAGAGCAATCCCTCTTCCACGATCGTCCGCAGCGCGTGGCGATAGTAGTCGAAGATGTGAACGCTTCCCAGTCTCACGCCCGTGCGCACCGCGCCGAGCGCAACCATGGAAGAGATCTCCAGTACCGAACGATCCTCTTGCCGGGCCGCCAACTGCAGCTCGGAGTAGATCTTCTCCAGAGTGGCAGCGTCCGGCAGATCCGCCGCCTGCCGCTGTAGTTCCTGCCATGAGGTGCGCACGCTAGTTATATTCAACGGTGGCACGTCTACCGTGTCAGCCAGCACGCCAGAGGTGTCCTCCAGCGCAGTCAACAACTCCTCGAAAGATGCCACGTCCGCCTCCGGTGCGAGTAAACCCGAATCCTGTAACTCCGCGACGAGCGTCCGCAGATACACCTTCGTACCCCCAACCAGGTCGGAAGCCCCTGCCAGGAGCCACACAGGCGACCAGCCGACCGCCAGGAAGCTGCTTAGCTCGACCACGTTACCGGCTGTCTTGCGTACCAGCAGCTCCCGCACAGGCATCTCCTGGGTCGGGTAGACGCCCTCCACGCCGCCTACAAGCTCGATGATGATACGCAACAACCGTCCGACTATCGCCTGGTATAGCTTGGACCGGCGAACCGCAAGCGGTAGCACAACCTCGCTCGCTTCGTATACCAATCCGCCTGTCAGCGCAGCTCCCGCTCGAGCAGTTCGCTCGGGTAGAGATGCCAGGTACGACCGCGACAGTACAGGTCGGGCTTCTGCTTCGATGTTCACATCGTTCACTGACGTCTCCCGTGGTCTTCGACCCGCTTGGGGTTGGCGAACAATTTCGCCGTTGTGGGCCCACTATAAACCGGCCTGTGAGCAGGCACATGGGGCGGATCACATTCAACTCGTCCCGTGAGGCGATTTCCGATGGTCACGAAGCAACGTCCCGGTTGCGCTTCGCTCCTTCAGCGAAGGCCCACATTCGGAGAGCACAGCTTCCAAGACGTTACCCACGAGTTGTTGCCTTTCACCGGGCGGTCGGCAGGTCTGGTCCACGACATCTTGCCGGCTGGAGAGTTAGTAGTGAGGATGGTGTCCGAAGCGGAACTAGCGTTGACGCGGTCAGCTGAATTCAGAAGTCTGGGTGGCGGCCATGCAATTCTGTCACAGAATCAAGATGGCCTCGTGCAACGTCTAGAAGACGTGTCCCCTACCCTATGGTCCTCCGGCAGTGCCAAACGCCCGGTAGCCCGACAGCAGCTGGTTCAGGGGAGAGCTTAGCGGCGCTGCAAGCATCAGCACCGAGGAGTTGGAGCCACAAGCCTTCTCCCTCAAAGGTGCATTCTCATGCCCGACAACGAAGCAGGAGAACCTCGGAGAATCCCGTACAGGCGAAGGTCGCAGACAGCACCTTCCAAGCACCCGGGTGAACAAGGGTCGGAACCGCCCCAGGTTAGCAGCCTTCCACTTCGCGCCCATCGCGAACAAGCGCCTCCACTTCGTCGATGAACGACAGCAGTTCCTCCAGGGGCGGGTTGAACCTGCGCGAGCGCTTCCCGCCGAGACAGACCTCGGACGGTTCGTCGGGCTCGGGGGAGAGTCTGTACCACGCCGCCCTCCCTCCCGGATCCACGGTGTTTGGGCGACTCGACACGACGAGGTCCGGGTCGAAGCTCTCAAGCTGATCACCGATCACGGCAAGCCTGCAGACCGCCACCTCTGCGTCCTGACGGAGCCCGCCCAGGGCTCTCTCGAGCGTATCGGCGTAGACGCGGTAGGCTTCTTCGTAGGAGATCAGGATCCGCATTTAGCGTTCTCACCCTAACCTTGGTGTCCGAGCCTCCTGACGGCAGCGAGGACCTCCTTTAAGGTGACGTCCTTGGGAAGCACCTCTGCGGCGCCGGCACGTAGCATCTGCTCGTGGATTTCGGGGTCCTCTATGTGGGTTATTACCAGCACCGGGATGGGGGAATTTGCCTCGTGTAGATCCCTGACCATCTCTGGAGCGCCCTCGTCGGGGAGAGGTATGTCCACGAGGGCGGCATCTATGCCGCCCTCGGCCATCTTCTCGCGTCCCTCTGCCACGGACCCGGCCTGGGCCACCACCTCGAGGTCAGGCTCTTGGTCCATCACAAAGGAGGCAGCCTGGCGGAAGGTGCTGTGATACTCCACAAACAAGATCAACGACATATCCTTGCCCCCGTTCCCCTGGCTCTCGCCCTCACCGGCGTATGTACCCACAAGGTGTCCTGAGGTCACCTTCGGAGCCGTGCATGCTCTCCCGAACTTTCAAGGTAAGACCGGCGCCCCAAAGCGGTCGATCACAGCAGCGAATTGTCCGCCCCGGAGACGCGCAGCAGCCTGAGTGCGATTACAACCGTGCAGGGGAACAACTCGAGAACTATCACGATCCGTTGCGCCAGGCTAGCCACGCATGCAACGGCGCGTCCTCCATGGCTCAAAAGAAGACACCTTCAAGTTGTCGCTGCACGCATTGGGGTTCTACCGGTGGCATTATAGGCGGAGAAGGTTGTCCCGATAGGTGAAGTAGAGGAAGCGGATTAGTAGGGAGGACAAGATTTCCTATGTCGTCGGCGGATAAGAACAAGGCACTGGTGCGCCGCTTCTTGGAAGCGCATGCTAATGGCGACCTTGACGCCGTGGAGGAGATGCTGGCCCCCGATTTTGTCAACCACAACCTGTTACCGGGCCAAGAGCCAGACCTCCAAGGCTATTTACGGTCCTTCACCCAGTATCATGCCGCCTTTTCCCACACCCGCTACGTCATCGAGAAGCAGATGGCCGAAGGAGACGAGGTGATGACCATCTTCACCGCAAGCTCTACCCATGACCGGGGAGAGTGGATGGGTTTGGCGCCTGCAGGCAAAGAGTTCAAAGCGCTGCTTATCCTTGTCCACCGAATAGTGGCAGGCAAGATCGCTGAAGAGTGGAGCCAGGGGAGCGGCCTCGCGGAGCTGACGCAGCGGCGTCTCGAGCAAGAGATGAGCGAGCGTGAGCACCTCGAACAGGAGCTTAGGGTGGCAAGGCGCATCCAACAAGCCTCACTGCCCGAGGAGGTTCCAACTCTAGAAGGCTGGCAGATCTCTCCCTTCTACCGGCCGGCCCGAGAGGTGGGAGGAGACTTCTACGACTTCTTCGAGCTAGAAGACGGCCGGGTGGGAGTGGTCGTGGGGGACGCCACGGGTAAAGGTGTGTCAGCAGCTTTAGTGGCGGCCGCAACCAGTAGCATGGTTAGGGCAGTAGCCCGGGCCTTGGGTTCCTCCTCACCGGGGGAGGTACTGGCCCGAGTCAACGAGACGTTGGTGTCACGCATACCCTCGAATATGTTCGTCACCTGCTTCTATGCCATCCTCGATCCCAAGAGCGCTAGCTTGAAGTATGCTAATGCTGGCCACGACCTGCCCTATCTACGCGGCCGCAGTAGCGAAGACACCGAGGAGCTTAGTGCCAGAGGGATGCCGCTGGGGCTGATGCCGGAGATGGGCTATGAAGAGAAGGAAATAGTCCTTGACGCTGGCGATAGTGTGCTCTTCTACAGCGACGGTCTGGTAGAGGCCCATGACCCCCACCGCCGCCAGATGTTTGGCTTCCCTAGGCTTCGGGCACTCGTTGCGGGACATGCTGAGAAACGGTCATTTGTGGCCTTACTCCTTGCGGAGCTCTACTCGTTCACGGGAGAGGAGTGGGAGCAGGAGGACGATATCACCCTTCTGACGCTCCGGCGATTTGCACCCTGAGCTGAACTTCAGAGATCCTCTGAAGTCTGACCTTCCGACAATTCGCCTCGCCGGACGCCAGGCGACGCCGTCCACGTCGGCGGCGGATGACGTGAACCTCTGAGAATACTGCTCTAAGCAAAGTCCAAGGAACGATCTTGACATTCGAAGTTGGCAGGCGTATACAAACTGTAACAACAGAATAGCCGTGACGCCTAGCCCCCGGGTGGCGCCGGGGGGCGGGGGATCCACACGGATCGAGCAGGTCCGCGGGGTGAATCGCTAGCTGGCTCCGCCGAGCTCTAGCGTAGGGCTTAACTCTTTCGGCCCGAACCCGACAGCTAACCCCGCAGGCGCTAATGAAAGAGGGCACTCCTTGCCTAGTGGTTCGGTATTGGGAGAAC
>JAJNDJ010000083.1 GCA_021156345.1 Rubrobacteraceae bacterium
ATGTAGTGAAGTGTGGGCAGGGTGAGGCTGACACGGCCTACGTCGATAAGTTCGATCGCATCAAGAAGAACTGCGAGAGCGTTTTCTTGCTTGTCCGCTAGGAGCGCCTAGGGGAGGAGGGAAACGCAGGCGCAGCCCTGAAGGAGGAGCTCACAGCCCTCTACTCAGAGAGCAGCTGCGCGTCGTGGAAAGCTCGAGGCACTCATGGGTGGTCGATAAGGATCACGCCAGGCAGACCAGCGCGTCTATCCTAGAGGTGGTGGAAGCTGGGCGAGGGTACGATGACCGCCTAGCGGCACAGAGTGCGCCATGACGACCAGGAGCACGCTGCCTGCGGTGTGGTTGAAGAGCCATGCGTACCAGAACGTCACCGCCATCGTCGTCACGAGACCAGCCACTAGGACGGACGGCACTAAGCAGCCCTCCTCCATGAAGAAGGGGGGCAAGAAGCGGCGAGTAGCCGGCTCCCTGCAGCCCAGGGACGGCAACCCCATTCCAACCCGGGTGCTCGCCCAGCGGCCCATCTCCGGGGTTGACCAGGCGCACACGATAGAAGCCGGCGCGCCGAGCACGGGGGATGTGTGCTTTCTCCAGAATGTGCCACCCCACCGGGGGTAGTCATGGTCGCATACAGAGGGTCTCGCACAACGCATCAGGCAAAGTCAAGGAGCGAGTTTTACGGGGCAGTCTCGCGCTCGATGCGCTCCACCTCCTCGCGAGGGATGTGGACCGCACCAGCGAACTTGTCGGCCTTGAGCACCCCGCGTTCCACCATATTCTGAACCGTCGTAGGAGTGAGGCCCAGATACTCGGCCGCTTCCATTATGGTGACTTTCATGCGGTTCTTGTCATCCACCCAAATAACCTCCTCGCCCGGCAAAGATTGGAGCCGGGACACCCCCAAAGGATACCCTGTCCCATGCCGCGTGCCATGAGCCCTCTATGACCGTCTGTAGAATCGTGTCTCTGGATTTGATGTAAAAGAACTCCTGCAGCTCCTCCAGCGCATGTCTCGCATAGCGCTACCCTTGCTCTGCGGACTCAGCTGGTCACGCCAGATGTCTTTGAACACGCTCCCGGTTTCCTCCGGTGCCCACCGGGACGGCTCGCCCTGGTCGTCTACGGGCACGTAGAGGACCTCCGCCATGGCGATTGTTTCGACCAGACTCTCCTCAGCTTCGCTAGCGAATCGTCCAATCGCTCCGAATATTGGCCCCGGGGAGCCGCGTGCTAGAAGCTCCGCCCCCTCCTCTCGAGGAACTATCGCTCCTTCCGACATCGCTACCTCTCGAGCCATACGAGCACGAGTCCCTCGGGCGTAGAGAGTGCGCTCGAGAACGCCGTGAAGGGTACCGGGACGACAAGCAAGGATAGTCAGGCAATTCTGCGGGAGTACATTGGCGGATTCTAGGCGAAGGGAGTGTTTCCAAGGGTCGGGGCGTCATTCCCGACCCTTTTCGAGTGCACGGAAAGTGCAATCTCCGGCGTTCGCACAGTCCGGGTCTAACACGTATGAGCGTCCCGCTCTACTACCCTGCTCCTTGCCAATATACAAGTTGGGCAGCAGCTACACTGAGCGAAAAGTACTTGGGCGACTTTGCGCCTCGCTAGAAGCGAACAGCCCGGCCTGCCCGATGTCCTCGATAGTAGTCTAGCCTGTCGTTGGCATCTTCCCATCTGGCAAGCCCCTCGTTGCGGACGAAGGTTTCCGTGTCTCCGAAGAGTCCCTCAGCCCAACCGCATCGGTATGCCTCGCTCGCTGACTCCGATTCTGAGCGCGTTGCAGAAGCCGAAAGGGGGAGAACCTCCGATCCGCAGGCAGGACACCACAGAACTCCGTCGGCCAGATGCCGCATCTCGGGGTGGCCACACTCACAGGCGTGGCCCCCCATGGCATCGGGCAAGGAGGCTATCTGCTCGAGGGTTTCGAGCACCTGCGTGCTTATGAGACGGTCGCACCTGGTGCAGCGGGCCGCACCTTCGTCACCGCGCTCAAGCTCATTTATTCCGCAACAAGGACAGATTATGGAGTTGGCATTTGATGATGTATTGGTCTGCTTTTTCACTGTGTTCCCTTTTGCTTGGATCGTCCGTGGCTCCCTGATCAAATCCTGCCTCGACCGCTCGTTCTTCTAACCACTCTTTTCTCCATACTGCTTCGCTTTCCACCCGGTGGGGTGCCTTTGGGTATGAAGGCTAGTGTGCGGCGAGCGCTGATACATCTGCCACATGGTTATGTTTCATATGTCACATGGCCAATTTATCAACGGTATTTCTGCACGGGTCGCCAAAACTGCCTTCGCGAGAACTAGCACACGCTGCTTGTAGCCTCAGTCTGAGGTGGGTTATGGTCTCCACTCAGAGCTCAGCGATAATTGGTCGCCCTACGTACAAGGTATAGCCGGGCGGCATATAGACGCGCTCATCTGTCGCCGACATAATGCGGGGTGCCAGAGAGACCATTGGAGAAGAGAGCAACCATCATCAGAAGTTTGCTGCATACGTCTAGCTCAGCGGCGTCTTCATGCGCCTTGATCAAGCTCGCCATCGAAGGCTAGCAGCTTTGACCGAAGCTATCTCGGCAGAACCGGCCAGATCTTTAGCTTTGGGGTTCGGGGCGGCTAATGCGGCGCTCTTTGCTAACGCAGACTTCTCCGCCTACTCGCGCAACAACGGGTTGCGCCAAGGATTCTGATGCACTGGCAAGTTACCCCGTATTCATACCTGCTGCTTGTGGCTGCTGCCATGTCGGCCGCTCTAATATTCTTCGCCTGGCGTCGTCGGGGCACGCCAGGCGCGGAAACGTTGGCGTTGCTGATGACCGGCGTATGCGTATGGGCTGCGGGGTACGCCCTGGAGCTGAGCGGCGCTGACCTGCCGACGAAGATTCTTTGGGCAAAGGCCGAGTACATAGGTATCGCTACGGTTCCTGTTGCATGGCTGGCATTCGCCTTTCAGTACACCGGTCGCGAAGGGCAGTTGACGCTCCGTAACCTAGCACTGCTATACGCCCTTCCGCTCGTCACGCTCCTGCTCGCGTGGACCAACGAGGCGCACGGGCTAGTTTGGAGCTCAACGAGACTGAGCGAAGGCGGGCCGTTTCCAGCAAGCAAAACCTGGCGTTGCTGGTGGCTGTATCGGTTCCCTGGGTAGGCAACGGCGTATACGTCCTGGGTCTCAGCCCTGTACCCAACCTGGACCTGACTCCATTCGCTTTCCTGATTAGCGGCACGGCTATTGCGTTAAGCCTGTTCCGTTTTCGCTTGTTGGACATTGTCCCTGTGGCACGCGAAAACGTTATGGAGGGTATGAGCGATGGCGTGGTAGTGCTTGATCTGCAGGATCGTGTCGTAGACATGAATCCGGCCGCCGAGCGCTTCCTTGGCTGCTCTACCCGGAAAGCCATAGGACGAGAGTTCACTGCACTCGTCCCCAACTGGTACGGATCGTTCGAACATCATCACGGACGAGCAGGAGAAATCCACGAGGAGGTCAGCCTGGGCGAGGAGCCGGCGCAGAGAGATTATGAACTGACGCTCTCGCCGGTTGCCGATCGCAAGGGGCAAAGCAGAGGCCACTTGATTCTGTTGCACGACATTACCGAGCGAAAACGGGTCGAAGATGAGGTTCGGCAGCTCAACGCAACCCTCGAGAAGCGGGTCGCCGACCGCACCGCCCAGCTTGCTGAGCGCGAGCGCCAGCTCGAGGCACTGGTCGGTAAGCTCATAGCAGCCCACGAAGAGGAAAGGCGCTGGGTAGCCTACGAGGTGCACGACAGCCTAATCCAAATGGTGATCGCTGCCCAACGATACATACAGATCTTCGCGGATACTCATCCCCCAGGCTCCAAGGTAAGGTCGGGGGAACTGGACCGTCCGCTGGAATTGGTCCAGCAGACGGTGCGAGAAGGTAGGCGCATGGTCAAAGGGCTCAGGCCCACAACGCTCGACGACTTCGGGTTGGTGACCGCTGTACGACAGCGTGTCGAGGAACTACGGAATGAGGGTTGGGAGATCGGCTACGAGGAAACCCTCGGGAGAGAGCGGTTGCCGAGCGAGGTAGAGATCACGCTCTTCAGGGTCACCCAAGAAGCGCTCAATAACGTGCGAAAGCACGCCCAAACCACCGCGGCGTGCGTCGCACTGACGCAGCGGGGGAGAAAGGTACGCCTGGAGGTGAGGGATGAGGGGCGAGGGTTCGAACCGTCAGCGGTATTGGCCAGGCAGGGTCCGGTCGAGAGGGTAGGCCTCTCCAGCATGAGGGAGAGGGTCGCGCTGCTGGGTGGCGAGTTTGAGATCAGGAGCAAACCAGGCGCTGGCACATCCATAGTGGCGGAGGTTCCATTGCCAACTACATTGGAAGGGAGAGGTGCCGACCATGAGGGGGGATGAAGCCGTGCCGCCAGCCCGGCTGCTCATCGTCGACGATCACGATTTGATAAGAGAGTCAACGCAGCTCATGCTGGAGGGTGAGCCGGACTTAGAGGTGGTAGGTGAGGCGGTTAACGGCCGTCATGCCTTGGAGCTCTGCCGCCGGCTGCGTCCGGATCTTGTGCTGATGGACGTGAGGATGCCAGAGATGGACGGCTTGACCGCGACTCGGGAAATCAAGAAAGAGATGCCAGCAATCAGCGTCCTGGTGGTGAGCGCGTACGAGAGCGAAGATTACCGTAGGGAGGCTGCAAGTGCGGGAGCCACTGACTATATCTTGAAAGATGCTGAAAGGCGTCAGCTGCTCGAGGCGGTGCGCGCAGCGCTAGGCCAAAGAGGTAAAGGATAGGCCTTATGTGTCCCCAAGATGCGACTGATCTAGACTTTACGCCAATAGGTCATGGTCGGCGGTGGAGTCGCCGACGCGTGAGTCCAGAGACTCCCAGCTACTTGATCTAGTCTTTCGTGGGCGAATGAGCGGGAGTGGCACTAGGTTAGAGTTGATGAAGTATATTCATTCGTTTGGAACTTCGCAGGACGCTCTCCGAGAAGCACGACATCGAGGTCGTGGCGCCCTCCCGGCAAGCCGGGGCCCGAGCTGCCAATAGTTATACGGCTACCTTCCGAGAGGTACCTTTCTAGGCACTCGGGTCAATTGAGCTTGTACGCGACCACTTCGCCACCCGTGAACCTTTGCTGGGTCGGGCGTAGCTCGGGTATCCTAATGCAACGGAAAGTGAGGCATTGCGATGCGCAGACCAACAGCCGCACTCGGCAGCGCGGTGTTCTTCCTGTTAGCTCCAGGCGTGGTCGTGGGCCTGATCCCATGGTGGTTGACGGAGGGTTGGCAGCTGCGCGAGCCTCTGCCGTACTGGATGCCCATGCGGGTGCTTGGGGGGGTACTGCTCGCGGCTGGAGTAATCGCGCTGGTTGGGGCATTCGTGCGTTTCGTAGTGGAGGGTCTCGGGACACCGGCGCCGGTCGCCGCACCCGAGCGTCTGGTCGTCGGCGGGGTGTATCGCTTTGTTCGCAACCCCATGTACGTGGCGGTACTGGCGGCTATCGTCGGTCAGGCGTTGCTCTTGGGCCGACTCGTTCTGCTGCTGTACGCTGCGGGTGCCTGGGTGGCCGTCGCGGCGTTCGTGCGCTACTACGAGGAACCCACCCTCACCCGCCGGTTCGGCGAGGACTATGAAGCCTACCGGCGCGCAGTGCCTGCCTGGTGGCCCCGCCTGCGTCCCTGGGACCCTGCCGAGCCCGACGAACCAGGGGCAAGGTGATGCACTCCACCACTCCATGCTCGTCTTCCCGCAGGTGAGCATCGCTCCCGCCTCTATTGAGAACTCCAGCGGAGTGATCCGCAATCGAGCCGCCGAACAGGTGATCGGGGAATCTACCTTCTTCGACCGTATCGGCGTGCCTCGATGCAGGGTCGCGCATCTGTGCGCATCGAGCTTCCTATCACGGTTGACGGCGTCAGGCCTGTCGATCTCTGCCTCCTATCTCCGCCTCCGTTTTCTCCACAACGTGGCGGCCGCTACCACTGCTCCGGTGGCTAGTGCAAAGAGCGCAACCGTTTTTGTGCTCACGCCCGCTCTGGGTGCCCTGGACCCGGGTTCAGGCAGAGACTGCTCGGCGTCCGCCGAGCTAGGTCCATCTAGAAGCGTTACCGTGCCCGCATCTCCATCGACCTGGACAGTCTGGCCTGACTGAATGCGCCTGGTCGCGACGCCGGTCCCCAGGACGGCGGGGATGTCGTACTCGCGGGCCACGATGGAGCTGTGGCTCAAGGGCCCGCCAACGTCCGTGACGACCGCGGAGGCCATGGCGAAGAGCGACGTCCATGCCGGGGTGGTGATGCCTGCCACCAGCACCTCCCCCGGTTGCATCTGGCCGAAGTCCGCCGGGCCAGACAGGACGCGGGCCGGGGCTGTGACCTGGCCCCCACTGGCCGCAACACCCTTGATGGTGTCGCCCGTCTGCTCCTCGGATGCCGCCGGCATAAGACTTTCGAAAACCTTGAGCCAGGTTCCCCTGGGGAGTAGCTGGGGGGGCGTGACCCGTCTCTGTCCCCGCCAGAGCATCCTGCGCTGCTCCACGGGCTCAGCCAGGCTGGGGAGTTGCGTCTGGCCCGCGTCCAATGACGCGGCCGTGGCCTCTAGCTCGTCCCGGCGCAGCCAGAACACGTCTGCGGGTTTCTCCACGGCGCCGGCCTCCGTCAGGCGGCGGCCCAGCTCGAGGAGCATCCTGCGCATAACGGGCCAGGCCAAGCCCACGTCGGCAAGGGCGTCCTCGCGCACGGGTGCTACGTCCTGCGCCCAGTTGAGCAAGCTGCTAAAGACGTTTCGCCGTGGGACGTCCAACCTCTCCAGCACTGCCTGTGTCGCCTCCGCGCGCCCCGCGGCTGTCCTCCTCTGGCGCTGGTGGGGGTTCTGTCCCTCGCCCCGGAGGTAGAACGTTAGCGTGTCGAAGAGGGGCCCGGGGTCGTCGGCCGGTACTGGGTTGACGAAGTCCAGGTTGTAGACAGCGTGCCCGTAGCGGTCGAGGTGAGCCTGGAAGCGGGCGCGCCACTCGTACCATACTTCTTTGTCCACGCCGGACCCAGAGGGCGGTCCTTCAGCCCTGAGCAGATCGAGCATCTGTTCCGACGGTATGCTGGCCACCGCCCGGGCAAGGCCGGGGTGCTCGCGGGACCATGTGGCGAGGTCGTAGAGCGACTTCTCGGCCCGGATGGGCATGCTGTCGAAGCCCAGCAGGAAGATCAGTGCCGGAGGATCTCCTTCACGCCTGACGAGCCGGTTGTAGAACATGGTGAACAGCGCCTCGCTGAAGTAGGCAAGCGGGATGATGGTCTGCACCGAGGTGTAATACTCGGTTCCTGCGTCCAGTAGCTCCCGAGCGCCCGCGAGGAGTTCTTTCGCCGGCAGATTCTCGGGCGGCTTTGCCTCCCACCCTTCGACGATCCGCACGTAGCGCGGGCGAGCGTACTCGCGCCAGCGCCTCTGGCTGCTCACTTCCCCACTGCCCGTCAAGAGCCGGAAGGCTGCGGGAGTTTTCACGAGGAGCCGCCAGAACGCGCCAAGCGAATAATAGTAGTAAGCGTAGCCATTGACCGTGGGGAATGCGATGTCCCCCTCCCGGAAGACGCCGGAACCCATGAGCTCCTCGATGAGCTTGTCGAGGGAGCGGGGGACCGATACCTTGGCAAGATCGGCGAACAGCGGCGAGAGCGGGTCTGGCATCTGCTCGACGATGCTGGCGCGCCAATATGTGCCCTTCGGTACTCGCACGCTCCAGTCAGTCGGCGGATCGGCCATCGGTTCGGGCAGGGCGGTTATAGGACGGGACTGCACGATGAAGAACTCGCCACCCGCGAGCGCCCACTCGATGTCCTGCGGGATTCCGTAATGATGCTCGATCGTTGCCCCGTAGCGGGCCAGCGCCGCCGCCATCTCGTCATCGAGAACCGGCCCTCTGCGCAGCGCCTCCGGCACGGAACTCTCCGCGGTGCCGCCCTCGGTATAGACGGTCATGACACCTTTGTCGGCCGTTTCGCGCGAGAGCACGCGCCCGCTCTCCTTCTCCACGACGATGGAATCCGGCGTCACCGTGCCGCTTACCACCGATTCCCCCAGGCCCCACGCGGCGCTTATAGTGCTCTGATCCCGGCGGCCATTGGAGGGGTTGGCGGTGAACATCACGCCAGCGGCTTCCGACTCGACCATTCTCTGGACCACCACCGCGAGGCTCACGCTTGCCGGATCTATGCCCTGGCGTGCCCG
>JAJNDJ010000084.1 GCA_021156345.1 Rubrobacteraceae bacterium
GCCGTTGACGCTTGCCCACTGGCGGGCTGAGAGGCCCCAGAGGGCTATAAAGCCTGCTGCTGCTGCCTCGTCGAAGGTACTGTTGGGATCGTAGGTGGCAAGGTCTTCGCTGTAGAGTGCGTTCGGAGCTTTCCGGCCCACGACGGTGCTATTGCCCTTGTAGAGCTTGAGGCGGACGGTACCTGTCACGGTCTTCTGGGTCTCTGCGACGAAGGCGTCGAGTGCGGATTTGAGGGGCGTGAACCACAGGCCCTCGTAGGTAAGTTCGGCGTAGCGCTGTTCGACGGTCGCCTTGAAGCGGAGGACATCTCTAGTGAGTGTCAGGGTCTCGAGTTCACGGTGGGCGGCTATAATGGCGAGGGCTGCGGGGGCTTCGTAGATCTCGCGGCTCTTTATCCCGACCAGGCGGTCCTCGACCATGTCGATGCGGCCGATGGCGTTTGTGCCGGCGACGGCGCCAAGCTCGGATATGAGATCTACCAGCGGCAGCCCTTCCCCGTCGAGGGTCGTCGGCAGTCCTTCTTGGAAGCCGATCTCCACGTACTTCGGCTCGTCGGGGGCGTTCTCGGGAGAGGTCGTAATCGCGAAGACGTCCTCGGTGGGTTCGTGGTCGGGGTCTTCAAGTGGCCCGGCCTCTATAGAGCGGCCCCAGAGGTTCTCGTCCACGCTGTAGGGGGACTCTTTCGTCGTGGGGACGGGGATGCCGTGCTCCTCGGCGTAGGCCATCTCTTCGGGGCGGCTCATGTTCCAGTCGCGGACCGGGGCGACAACGGTCAGGTCTGGGGCGATGGAGGCTGTCGTCACGTCGAAGCGGACCTGATCGTTGCCCTTCCCGGTCGAGCCGTGCGCGATGTGCGTCGCCCCAACCTCCCTTGCAGTCTCCACGAGCTTCTTCGCTATGAGTGGACGCCCGAGGGCCGTGAAGAGTGGGTACTTCCCGCCGTATAGGGCGTTCGCCCTTATCGCAGGGGCGACGTACTCGCCGGCGAACTCAGCCCTCGCGTCCTGCACGAAGGCGTCTGTGGCGCCTATCTGGAGCGCCTTAGCCTTTACGTCCTCCGAAGGCTCTCCCTGGCCGAGGTCCAGATACAGCGCGTAGGGCTCCGCCCCCTGCTGCTCGAGCCACTTGACGCAGACCGAAGTGTCAAGGCCGCCCGAGTAGGCGAGTACAACCTTCTTTCCTTCCAACACGATTCCTCCTGAAACGTATCTATGGCGTCAGACGCTAATTGGCTCTTCGAGCACCGCCGTAGCTTCCGTAAACTCCGAGGGTTCGGCCTTCAACTACTCGACGCTGCCGGCGGGCCGCGTCTTCGCCCGGCATACGTCGGCGATGAGGTTCGCCACCTCTTTGGCCGCGGCTGCGTCTGAGGCTATGGCGAGCACGGTGTCCTGGCCCGCGATGGTACCCAGTATTTTCAGGCCTTTCACCCTGTCGAGGACGCTGGAGACGGCGCCGGCGGTCCCATCGCGAGTGTGGATGACGACCTGGTTCTGTGCTGGCGCGAGGCCGAGGACGAAGCTAGGGAGAACCTCGATACCTGCGGAACCTGGATCGTGCGGCAGCGCCAGGTAGCGGCTCCCGACCTTGAGGACCCCAAGCTCGGCGAGGTCGCGACTCACCGTTGCCTGCGCGACCTCGACACCCTCGTCTGCGAGCGCACCGACGACATCCTGCTGGGTGCCGAGGTCGCGCTCCGAGATCAAACGCAGTATCAGGTCCTGCCTCGTCGTCTTGTCCACCGGTGATACCGTCGCTCCCAAAACAGTCCTCCTACTTGAGGTACTCGAGCCCGAGGTACTCCTCGTAGCCGAGCGCCAGGTTCATGTTCTGTACCGCCGCCCCCGAGGCGCCCTTTAGCAGGTTGTCGACCGCCGAGAAGAGCAACAACTTCCCTGCCCGGCCATCTACCGCAACCGAGAGCCTGCACCTGTTGGTGTTGGCCACGTGCGCGACAAATGGGTACTCCTCCCGCGCCTCCACGAAAGCCCAGCCCTCGTAGTCCTCCGCGTACCAGCCGAAGACCTCCTCCACCTCAGGCATGTCCTCGACGTCGACCACAATGGTTTCGAGCTCCCCGCGCGTTATGGGGATGAGGTGCGGTACGAACGTCACCTCGGGCACCTCTCCTACACGCCGCAGTATCGTCTCGATCTCGGGCGTGTGCCGATGTCGCGGCGCACCGTAGGCACCCGCACTCTCGTTCACGCTGACGAAGTGCGTCTTTACGCTCGGCCTCGCCCCGGCCCCGCTCACCCCGGAAAGTGCGTTGATGGTAACAGAGCCTATCCCCGCCCCAATACGCTTCACGACGGGAGCAAGAGCCAGAATAGCCGCCGTCGGATAGCAACCGGGGTTGGCGACGAGCCGTCCCTCGGCAGCCCCGAAGACCTCGGGCAACCCGTAGTGCGCCTCAGCTAGAAGCTCGGGCGCGGGATGCTCCCCGTACCACTCTAAGTACAGCTCCTCATGGGGCAAGCGGAAGTCCGCAGAGAGGTCTATTACCAGGCGGGTCCCCGACCTCAGCAACTCCTTTACCGCTCCGGCGCTCTCACCGTGACCGTAGGCCACGAAAGCCACGTCGAGGTCGGAGGCCTCGATATCCTCCGGCGCAACATAGGCCCCATCGACGGCAAGCTGCGGGTATACGTCCCCGATCCCTAGCCCTACATACCCGCGCGACGCAACGCTCATCGCCCCAACCTCGGGGTGCCCGGCGAGCAGCCGCACAAGCTCGATCCCCGCGTACCCACTCCCCCCATAGACGCCGACCTTCAGTCCCATGCCGCCCATTGTAGAACTTACGGATATTTATTCAAGTTTCTGCATATAATGGTTGACGTCCTCACATGCGGGTGCGACAATGCGCCCCTGTGGTGAATAAAAATTCAACGATCAGAATAAAGTCTCTCTCCCTTGGTGTGACGGCTACCTCGGGCTTTATGGCGGTTGGGGTTGCGTGCGGAGTACGTGATGCTGGGAGGCGGGATCTCGGGCTCCTCTTCTCCGGGCTTTCCTGCCAGACGGCGGCCGTGTTCACCCGCAACGCCGTCAAGGGCGCGCCGCTGGTTGTGACGCGAGAGGCTGTGGAGACCGGTGGCGTGCGGGCGGTGGTGGCGAACAGCGGCAACGCCAACGCGGCGACCGGCGAGCGGGGCATCGAGGACGCCCGCACGATGCAGGCGCTCGCGGCTGAGACGCTCGGGATCAAAGCTAGAGAGGTCGCGGTAGCTTCGACCGGTGTCATCGGCGTCCACTTGCCGATGGACAGGATCTCATCCGGTATTAGGGCGGCGTCAGGTCGGTTGGATGAGGGGAGCGAGGGCTTCGCCGAGTCCATCCTGACTACGGATACCCGCACGAAGGAGGCGGTTGCACGGGTAGAGATCGGGGGAAGGACCATCACGGTCGGGGGAACGGCCAAGGGGAGTGGCATGATCCACCCGAACATGGGCACGATGCTCGCGTTTCTGACGACAGACGCCGCCGTCGAGAGGAGCTGTCTGCAGGAGACTCTGAGCCGAGTCACGGATCGCGCGTTCAACCGCGTTACCGTGGACGGAGACACCTCCCCGAGCGACATGGCCCTCCTCATGGCGAACGGCGCCGCAGGCAATGAGCCGCTCAGGCTCGACTCGCCGGACTATCCTGCCTTCCTGGAGGCTGTCGATAACGTAGCGCGAAAATTGGCCAGGGAGATCGCAGGCGACGGCGAGGGGGCGACCAGGCTCGTCGAGGTCACCGTGGGCGGCGCGGCGAGCGAGGAGTCCGCGGCGGCGCTTGCGAAGAACGTCGTGGGGAGCAACCTGGTCAAGACCGCGGTCTTCGGCGAGGACGCCAACTGGGGAAGGGTGCTTACGGCGATGGGTTACTCGGGGGAGGCTTTTGATCCTGACGGAGTAGAGCTCTGGTTCGGCCCTATCAAGGTCTTCTCAGGCGGAGAGCCCGTGCCGCACGAGGAGGCCGAGGCCAACGCGACGCTCGCCGCAGGCGAAGTGAAGATCACAATCCGGTTGAGCGAAGGTGACGCTTCGGCCACAGCCTGGGGTTGCGACCTGAGTTATGAGTACGTCAGGATCAACGGGAGCTACAGGACGTGAAGCCCGTGGTGATCAAGATCGGAGGGGGCGCCCTTGCCGGAGGGGCGCTGCAGGACCTGCCTGACCTCCTTTCGGCCGGTCACAGGGTAGCCATCGTACACGGCGGCGGCCTCCAGCTCACCAGGATGCTGGACGCCCTCCATATTCCCACGCGGTTTCACGCGGGGCTCAGGGTGACGGACGAGGAGACTATCGAGGTGGCCGAGAACGTGTTCGCGGGTGGTGTGAACAAGGGCCTCGTACGCGGGCTGGGGAATCTCGGCGTGCAGGCTGCAGGCATCTCGGGGACTGACGGACCCACGCTGGTAGTCGAGCCGGTCCCGGAACTTGGCCGGGTCGGCAAGGTCGTGCGGGTAGGGCCGCAGCTCATCGAGACCCTCTGGGCCGGAGGGTTCGTCCCCGTCATCGCGCCGCTCGGGCTCGGCCCTGAAGGCGCCTACAACGTCAACGCCGACTCGGCCGCGGCGGCACTCGCCGTCGGACTCGGGGCCGGATACCTGTTCGTACTCACCGACGTTGACGGGCTACTGGAGGAGGGCGAGACGGTGGAGACGCTCGCCCCGGATGGGTGCGAGGCCTACGTCGCCCGCGGGCTCGCGGCGGGCGGGATGGTGCCCAAGCTGCGGGCCGCGGCCGAGGCCGCACGCGGTGGGGTGGAGGCCAGGATCCTCAACGGCAATAGGAAAGGTGCGCTCGAGGCGGCTGTCGCTGGCGAGCGGGTTGGAACTCTCATATCCGAAGGAGTCGCGGTATGCAAGCAGTGATGGAGACCTACAAACGTCTGGGGATAGCGCCAACTGGGGGCGAGGGAAGCTGGCTCTTCGATAGTGAGGGAAACCGTTACCTGGACTTTATAGGCGGGATCGCCACGAACTCCCTGGGGCACGGCCACCCGGCACTCGTGGGGGCCATACAGGAGCAGGCCGGGAAGCTCATCCACTGCTCCAACCTATATGAGATTCCTATTCAGGCCGAGGTAGCGGAGATGCTCTCCAGCGCTACGGACTTCGACAGGGTCTTCTTCTGCAACTCAGGAGCCGAGAGTGTAGAGGCGGCGATCAAACT
>JAJNDJ010000085.1 GCA_021156345.1 Rubrobacteraceae bacterium
CGATCCCACAGATGGTGCGGTTGCCGAACGTGTCGTTGAGGGTGGCGAAGGTCGAGGCCGTCACCGAAGGATCACGACTGACGGGGTTGGTGACGAAGGTGCCAACCATTATCCTCTCCGTTGCGGAGAGCATCTGCGAGTGTATGACGTAGGGCTCCTGCCAGAGGATGTGCGAGTCGAAGGTCCAAGCGTACCCGAAGCCGAGTTCCTCGGCCCTCCTGGTCAGCTCGATGACCCGGCTTGCCGGTGGATTCGTCTGAAGCGTGACGCCGAAGTCCATGCCTTCCTCCTAATCCTTGCCCGAGACCACGGCAAAGGCGCCCAGGGCTATCAGGACTCCGCCTGAGACGAACCGCTGTCCCCGCCTGAAGACCGTGCCCTTCACCTTACGTTGCAGCCAGCCGCTCACCGTTCCTGAGAGCAGGGCGTAGAGGCCGTCGGAGCACAGGGCCAGAGCGACGAATGTGGCGCCGAGCAGCAGGATCTGGATCCAGGCTGCGCTGCGCGACGGGTCCACGAACTGGGGCAGAAAAGCGAGGAAGAACAGCGCCGTCTTCGGGTTGAGCGTGTTGACGACTACGCCCTGCCAGAATACGCGAGAGAGATGCTCGGGCTCGACGGCCACGTCTTCCGCCTCGTCGTAGCCGAATATCCGCCTCAGGCCGAGCCAGACGAGGTAGGCCGCGCCCAGCCATTTAACGACCGAGAAGGCTACGGCTGAGGAAGCGAGGATCGCCGAGAGCCCCAGCGTGGCGAAGGCGATGTGCACCAGGGCACCCGTCTGCACGCCGAGCACCGAGACGAGACCCGCCGTCCTCCCCCCTTCGATGCTACGCGCGACGATATAGAGGACAGAAGGTCCAGGCACAATAAGCAGCACCAGTGCCGCGACGACGAAAAGGGCGTAAGTGGAGGCGTCGGGCATCCTCTACGTAGCCTCCGGTTCGCGGACCGGTTCCGCGGCGCGACCGCCGATCATGGAGAGCGCCAGGTAAGCGACGGCGGCGACGCCGAAGGTGAAGAACAAACCGTAGTTATAGAGGCTCTCGATAAACGTAGGGTTCTGGAAAACGCCAGCGAAACCGGGGGTCGTGGCAGCCTTGAAGAAGCCTGGCAGGACAGGGACCACCCCGATAAATACAGCCGCTATCGCACGCCAGTTCCAGCCATTCGAGTAAGAGTAGCGGCCGTCCAGCTTGTAGAGCTCGGCGAGGTCGAGTTGCCTCCTGCGCAAGATCCAGTAGTCCGCGATCATGACGGCTCCTATAGCACCGAGGAGGCTACCATAGCCCACGAGCCACGTGAAGATGTAGGCGCCAACGTTATTGAAGAGCACCCAAGGGAAGGAGATGATGCCTAAGAGGGCGGTTATTATGCCGCCTGTCCTGAACGAGATGTACTTCGGGGCCAGGTTCGAGAAGTCGAACGAGGGCGAGACCACGTTCGCGGCCATGTTCGTGGAGATCTGGGCGATCGCGATGGCCGAAGACGACGATGGTCGCCGCCGTGACCGCGATCCCTATGAAAGAGAAAGCCGTCATCGTGAGCGGAAGCCCCAGGGCCTGCCCGACGATCTGCGAGCGCTGGGTCTTGGCGTAGCGGGTGAAGTCGGGGATGTTGAGGGAGAGCGTGATCCAGTACCCTACGTTCGCAGCGAGGGAAGGCCAGAAGAGCGCCCAGAACGGAGCTTCGCCCTGTTGGAGCTTCGCCGAGGTCTCGAACACGTTGGCGATGCCCCCACCCGCGGAGAAGCCCCAGATGAGGAGGACGAGACTACCAGCGAGGAGTAGCGGGGCTGCTAGGGACTCGAAGATCTTGACCCCCTCGATGCCGCGGAGGATGATCACGAGCTGTATAGCCCAGAAGACGAGGAAGGTTATGAACGAGTGCCCAGGGACGTTCTCCCACCCACTCCAGCCAGCCTGCATAAGCGCGTCGAGGGCGAGGCCACCAATCCAGGTCTGGATCCCGAACCACCCGCAGGCGACGAGCGCCCTCGCCATGGCCGCGAAGTTGGCGCCCCTGACCCCGAAGGAGACCCTGACGAAGACCGGGAAAGGGACCCCGTACTTGGTGCCGGCGTGGGCGTTGAGGAGCATCGGGACCAGTACCAGCATGTTGCCAAGAGAGATCGTCAGCAGCGCCTGCCACCAGTTCATCCCCGCGGCCATGAGGCCCGCGGCCAGGGTATAGGTCGTGATGACTATGGCCATCCCGATCCAGAGCGCCGCTATGTTGTACGTCGTCCAGGTCCTCTGCTCGGGACCCGTCGGCGCTAGGTCCTCGTTGTACAGGCTGGAGGCCATAGCCTCCGACTTGATCCTCTCCAACTCGGCCTGGTTGTTTACCGCCAGATCCCTGAACTCTTCCATGTAGCCCCTCCCTTCGGTCGCTCCGCAATTCAGCTTGCGTGCCGTTCGAAGCTCTCTAACATGCTCATTTCGCCCAATCCATCGTCTTCTTCGCGAGCCGGTGGAGGGCCTGGACGGAGAGCTCGAGGTCTTCTCGTGGCGTGTCCTCGTGTTTGGTGTGGCTGAGGCCCCGCAGGCTCTTGACGAAGAGCATCACGGTCGGCATGAGGCGCGCCATCTCCGCCGCGTCGTGCAGGGGTCCGCTCGGCAGCCGGTGCGACTGACCTGCTACCTCGTTGCACGCCTCTTCTGCCAGGGAGATCAAATCTTCGTCGAAGGGGATCGGCTCGATGCGCCACAGGCGCTCCCATTCGACGGAGACGTCTTCCTGGGTGGCGATGCGGGCCGTCGCCTCCTGCGCGGCGTCGAGCATGCTCGCTAGCACGGAAGGGTCGAGAGCGCGCTGGTCGAGGGACATCTCGCACCATCCGTTGAACGCCGTGACTATGGCGGGGCTGACGTTGACGAATCCCGTGGTTGCCCGGACGTCATCGCGGGCCGCCGCATCTTCCCTGAAGGCTATCGCCGAGCGGGCCGCCGCAATAAAGGCGTCCCTCCTTACCTCCATCGGCGTGGAGCCTGAATGGGCTTGCTGGCCCGTAAAGCGGACTGCGTGTCGCTCGACGCCGAAAGTGCCGAGCACCACCCCGAGCGGAAGGTCTATCCTCTCCAGAACGGGACCCTGCTCGATGTGCAACTCGAGGTAGGCGACGGCGTTCTCGAGCTGGCGCCTCGCCTCGTTGACCCTGTCGAGCTCCACGCCATACTCCCGAAGCGCGTCTGGCAGGGCGACGCCGTCGCTGTCCTTTAGGTTGCGCACGTCATCGGGCTCGAGCGCGCCCGCGGCCGCTCCCGAGCCGAAGAGGCTGCGGCCGAAGCGGGCCCCCTCTTCGTCGGCCCAGTCCACGAGGCGTAACGTAACGGGACGCTCTTGGGGGGCGAGGGCGCGCATGACTTCGAGGGCGCCAACCACATTCAGGGCGCCATCGAGCCATCCCCCGTTCGGGACCGAATCAATGTGGCCGCCGATGAGGACGGCCCGCTCGGAGTCACCGGGTGCTGTGGCCCAGACGTTGCCGGCCTCATCAGTCTCTATCTCTGTTATGCCTTCAATCTCTTCCAGCTTGCCCCTGAACCACTCGCGGGCCTTCTCCCACTCCCCTGTCCACGCGACGCGTCGGGCGCCATCGGGACCGCCTGTGAGTTCGGCGAGCTCCCTGAGCTCCTCGACGGCGCGGCCGGCGTCTACCTGCTCGGCCTGCATCAGCCGACTCTCTCGGGGGTGGCGGCCCCGACCTCAGCCAGGGCCTCCTCCATGATGTCTGCGGCCTCGTCGGCCGCTTCGCGGGTGATGATGAGCGGAGGGGAGATGCGGATGGTATTCGCCTTGAGGCCGCCCTTGCCGACGAGCAGGCCGCGGCTGCGACAGGCCTCGAGGAAGCGAACTGCCGCAACCGGGTCTGGCGCGAGATCCTCTCCGGCGAGCTCCAGGGCCAGCATCAGGCCCCGCCCGCGGACCTCGGCGACGATCTCGTGGTCCTCGGCTATCTTGAGGAGGCGGTCCTTTAGGTGGGCGCCGACCTCGTGAGCGTTGGTCTGAAGGTCGTTATCCAGAATGTAATCCAGGTTCGCCAGGGCGCCTGTAGTCGAGATCGGGTTCCCACCGAAGGTAGAGAGGTGGAGGTTCGGGGAGACGGACTCGACTACTTCGGCCTTGCCAACGACGGCGCCGATGGCGAGGCCGTCGCCCAGGCCCTTGGCCATCACGATCATGTCGGGCTCAACGTCGAAGGCGTCGATACCCCAGAAGTGCTCGCCTGTGCGCCCGAAGCCCGTCTGGACCTCGTCGGAGATCAAGAGTATCCCCGTCTCGTCCAGAATGCTCTTGACCCGCTCGAAGTAGCCAGGTGGCGCCTCGACGAAACCCCCGACGCCCTGGATTGGCTCGGCGATAAACGCCGCGACATTGCCCGTGGTCTCCTCTTCTACAACAGCGCGCACGTCGTCCGCGCACAGGAGGTTGCAGCGCTCCTCGTCTCGGCACAGGGCGCAGCGGAGCCTGTAAGGGTTGCGGGCGTATGCCACGTCCAGGGCCGAGCGCGAAGTCGGGCTCCAGGTACTCTGACCCGTTATGCCCATCGTCATGAAGGTAGAGCCGTGGTAGGAAGAACGGAGGGCGATGATCTCGCTGGACTTGCGGTAGCGCGTCGCGAAGAGAAGCGCGGCCTCGTTCGCCTCCGAGCCGCTGCCGACGAAGAAGGCCTTCTTCTCACCCGAGATGGGGGCGAGATCTATGAGCTTCTCGGCGAGCTTTACCTGGCTTTCGATCAGGTACAGCGTCGAGGTGTGAAAGACTTTGTCCACCTGGCTCTTTACGGCCTCGGTTATCTCGGGCACGGAGTGTCCGCTGATAGTGGTGACGATCCCCCCGAAGAAGTCCAGGTACTCCTTACCCTCGGAATCCCACACCCTGAAGCCCTCGCCACGCGCGAGCTCGAGCGGCTTCTCGTAGTACAACGGCGTCCACGAGGGCAGCGCCGCCTCGTGCCGCCGCAAGAGCTCATCCGGGTTGGTCATACCGGCACCTCCAGTCCCTCCGTCGCCGTAAAGCTCCGCCCGACGAACCTCCCCGAGCCTCGCTCGCCGACGACCTCGCCGTCCCTGTAAACCAGCCCGCCACGCACGTACACTGCCGCCGGGCCGCCGTGAAACTCCATTCCCTCGTAGGGCGTGTAGTCCACGTTACCGTGACGGTTCTCGACCGCCGCCGTCGTGGAGAGCTCGGGATCCCAAAGTACGATGTCCGCGTCGGCGCCAGGGGCCAGGGTTCCCTTTCTCGGATACGCGCCGTAGATGCGTGCCTGGTTGGTGGAGAGGACGGCGACGAACTGGTTCTCGGAGAGCTTCCCCTCGCGGACGCCGAGCGTCCACAGGGTCATGGCGCGTTCTTCGGCGCCGGGCAGCCCGTTGGGGATCAGGGTGAAGTCGTCTTTGCCTAGCTCTTTCTGCTCCCGGTAGTTGAACGAGCAATGGTCCGAGCCGAAGATCTGGAGGTCCCCGAACTTGAGGCCTTTCCACAGCGCGGGCCGGTTCCCCGGGTCGCGCAACGGCGGGGAGCAGACGTACTTGGCGCCCTCGAAACCCTCGCGGGCCAGATCCTCGTACTCGAAGGCGAAGTACTGGGGGCAGGTCTCGGCGTAGACCGTCTGGCCTCGCTCGTGCGCCAGGTGGATGGCTTCCAGGGCCGGCGCGCACGAGACGTGGACTACCAGTATCGGTGCTCCGGCGACCTCGGCTAGCCGTATCGCCCTGTTCGTCGCCTCGGCCTCGACGGGCTCGGGACGGGTAAGAGCGTGGAAGCGGGGAGCCGTATCGCCGCGGGAGAGCGCCTGCTCCTGGAGCTTGGCGATCGCGTGCCCGTTCTCAGCGTGAACCATGACGAGTACACCAGCATCATTGGAGAGTTGAAGTACCTCGAAGAGGTCGTCGTCCTCGGTGTGCAGGGGCGTTCCTTTGTAGGCCATAAAAATCTTGACCGAGGCGACGCCCTTCTCGGCGAGGTCTGGCAGCTCTGTCTTTATGTCATCGCGCAGATCCGTTATGGCGACATGGAAGCCGTAGTCGATCACGGCCTTGCCCTGCGCCTTCTCGGTCCACGTGTCGAATGCTCCGGCGAGCGTGCCTCCGGCCTCCTGCAGGGCGAAGTCGATGATCATGGTGGTGCCGCCCGCAGCAGCCGCCTCTGTGCCCGTGGCCCAGTCGTCCGCGGTGACGGTCCCTCCGAACGGCATGTCCATATGGGTATGTGCGTCGATGAAACCTGGCATGACTAGCTTGCCCGAGGCGTCGATGGTCTCCGCACCGTCGGCGTCGATGCTGGTTCCGACTGCAACGATCTTCTCGGCCTCTACCAGCACATCAGCCCGGTAACTGCCCTCAGCCGAGACGACGGTCCCACCGGAGAAAAGAAGCCCGCTCATAGTGTTCTCCTTCCACTTGGCAGCGGTGTGTTGGCTAACTCTCGCACACCCCGCGCCCTCGCGTCAATCGTGAATC
>JAJNDJ010000086.1 GCA_021156345.1 Rubrobacteraceae bacterium
GCCGGGGGAAGGCTCGGCTTCGTAACCCGCCTCCTCGATGACGTCCTCGACCTTCCCGAGCTCCTCCTCCCCACCCTCATAGGAGACGGCGACGAGCCCTCTCTCCGAGTCCACGTTCACCAGATCCACGAACTCGAGGCGAGTAAGGGCCCGCTCCAGCTTCTCGGACTCCTCAGCGCCCGTTACGTCGCTAACCACGAAAGTCACGTCGGGCATTGTCGCTCCCTTCGGTCGTCTGGCATTTTGACCAGCAATTCAGCTTCCTGTCGGCGAGGCTGTCACACGGCCACGCCATTCTCTCAAGAATGTAAGTTTGGTCTATCGTCGACCGGTTGTCATCTTCGGCGTTCGTCGACCACGTTCTTGCAGAAATGCTGGCAAGCTAGTCTGCCGGCTGTTCTCGGGGCCGCACGCTTAGCGACAGTTCCCTGTTACCCCGCAGCACGCGCAGCGTCGCGTCCTGGCCGATGGACGATGCGTCTAGCAGGTTGAGGAGATCGTCGTTCGAGTGGACGGGCTCCCCTTTCAGGCCGACGATGACGTCTCCCGGTTTTACGCCTGCCCTCTCTGCCGGGCTGTTCGGGGCGATGTTCCTCACGCCGGCGCCGCCCTCGAACTCGCCGCGCGCCTGGCGGCTCTCCACCACCACCCCGAGGTAGGCGCGGCGCACCCGCCCCTCTGTTACGAGGGTGAAGACCACGCGGCGGAACGCGCCCGAGACGGGGACGGCGAAGCCTATACCCTGCGCGCCGCCGATGATGGCCGTGTTGATGCCGACGACCCTTGCTGATGCGTCGGCCAGGGGGCCGCCCGAGTTGCCTGGGTTGATCGCCGCGTCGGTCTGGATCACGTTCTCTATGAGCCGGCCACTCTCACCCCTGATAGAACGCCCGAGGGCGCTGACTACCCCTGCCGTGACGCTGCGCTGGAAGCCGAGGGGGTTCCCGATGGCGACCACGAGCTGGCCGACTACGAGATCCCCGGCGTCGCCCAGCGTGGCGACGGTCGGCTCCTCTTCGGTGTCGAAGCGGACGACGGCGAGATCGCTCGGCGGATCGTCGCCGAGCACCTCTGCCGAAACCGATGACCCGTCCGAGAGCGTGACCTGTATGTCTCCGCCCGGGTTGCCCGCCCTGCGGCTACGCAGGGCGCGCACGACGTGGCTGTTGGTTATGGCTGTGGCCGAGTCGCCTTCGAGCCCGAGTATCACCCCGCTCCCGCCGCCGCGTCCGTCGGGTAGGCCGACCGAGATCACTGCCGGCTCCAGCCGCTCTGTTACGTCCCGCACCGCCCGCGAGTAGGCGTCGAGCTCGGCGTCCTCCAGCCGCGAACTCGCCGAGAGGTTCTCGAAGATCTCCATCCGCTATTTGTACCGCACTGCCGGGGTGGCGCCACCCGGAAGAACGGCCAGGGTGAGAGTGTGTTAGCTTTCGCCGATGGAAACGCCTGAGGCACAAGTGTCATGCTCACACGCGGTTCGTGAAAACGCCGTCTCCCGGTGGATCGTCGCGATGGAGTAGCGGCTTGGCTCGTCTGAGATCGACGGATGCGCTCGTTTTGCTCTTCAGCGCGGCGGCTGTGATCCTGCTCCTACCCCTGAGAGATCTCTCAGTTGCCTTCCCTCCCGTCGCCTTCGCCGCCACCCTCGTACTCTTCATGGCGCCGGGGTTGCTCCTGTCACACTGGCTCCTCAGGGACGACATGGCGGGGCCCACCCTTGTGCCCGTGGGGTTCGCTGTCAGCACCGGTATCTTCGGGCTCCTTGGTGTGCCGGCCCTGATCCTGCACCTCAGCACCGAAGATTACCTCATGGCCGCGGGAACTTTGCTCGCCACCTTTCTCGCGGCATCGGTATGGAGGACCGTGCGCCGGAAGGAACAGTTCTCTCCCGAACAGGAGGCTCTGTACGGTCCACCGGCGGGCTGGTTGTGGGTACCTTTCGCTTTGCTCTGCGGGGTTCTGGCCTTTGTGGGGGTCAGGAGGGTGCCTAGCAGCTACGATGATATATGGGTCTATCTGTCGTGGGTGAGGGACTTCGCTGATTCCGAGAGGCTCGCGTTTGTGGACCCTTACTTCGGCGAGAGGATCGCCGAGTTCTCCCGCGCGAAGGTCAACGGATGGTTGCTCGAACAGGCAGCCCTCTCCCGCGTCTCCGGCCTGGACACGATCGAGCTCGTGCTCAGATACCTCACTCCCACGCTCGTCGTGGTGGCCCTGTTGATGGTCTACGCCATGGCCCTCGCCATCTCGAAGAGCGAGCGGGCCGCGGTTCTCATCGCCTCTGTCTACGCCCTGTTCCACATCATCTTTATCCAGCCTTCCGTGCACAACGTCGGGGTGGAGCTGGCAGCCCGCATCTCGGAGGACAAGTACACAGCAAGGTTCCTGATTCTGCCCGTTACGCTGCTCTTCGCCCTGCTCTTCGTGGAGCGCAGGAGGTGGAGGCATCTCGGCCTCTTCACGTTCTTCTGCTGGTCTGCGATAGCTGTTCATCCTTCTGTGCTACCGGCCATCGGGCTGTGCATGCTCGGCTTCGGGGTGGCGCACGTGGCTGCCAATCTGCGCCTGAGGGCGGCATGGACCGGGATGGTAGCGCTCGCGCTGGGGATGTGGAGCGTCGTCCTCGGGCCCGTGATTTTACTGTTTACGGGTGGTTCTCCGGATGCTGTGTTGTTCTCCGCTGACATCAACGCGACGCCTCCCAAAGTGCTCGAATACACGGTCTTCATAACGGAGAGCTGGAGGCATATCTATGAGCTCGGCGGCGGCTACTACATAATGCACCCCTGGCTGCTGCTCAACCCCGTGATACTCGGTACTTACGTGGTCGGCGTACCTTTCTTGCTGTGGCGGGTGAGAAAGAGCGTGGCCGCCCAACTCCTCCTCGGTGGTCTGGCTGTCGTAACTGTCGCAGTGTACATTCCTCCCGTCGCCACGTTCATAGGGGATCATCTCATCGTCCCTGGTCTCCTCTGGCGTCTCGCGTGGCCAATTCCGTTGCTCGCCCTGATCACCACCGGCTGGATGCTGTGGGAGGCCCTAAGTTACGCCGAGATGCGCTTGAGGGGGTTCGGGATCGGTCGCAGCGTTACCAGGATCCTGCCACTCGCGCTGGTGGCTCTCTTGACGGCCGCCGCCGCGCCGCCTTCCGTTGAGAAGGCCGTAGGACTATACCGCAAGTTCGATGTGGCGCGAACGACCAATTACGACCCTGATCCCATCTACCCCTGGATCAGGGACAACATACAGGACCCCGGCGTACTGCTAGCGCGCGACAGCGCGAACAACGTCGTCCCCGCTTACTCGGCCTCGTTGAACGTGGTTAGCCAGAGGGGCGAGGGCATGATACGAGACCGCGATGAGCTGGAGAAGCTGGCAGGGTCCCGCATCAACATCCCCCAACGCTACCTTGACGTACACAGCTTCTTCTTCGGCCCCACCCTGGACAGAGAGGCCTACGGCATTTTGCGCCGCTACCGCGCAGATTACGTGATGGTCTACGCGGACAGCCCGCTCGACGAGTGGCTGAAGACCCAGCCAGGCTTCTCCCCGGTAGACGATGCCCCCAGAGTGAAATACAGCCTTTACAATGTGGACCTCGAGAAGCTGGGCAAACCGGCCCAGGGTTCCAACCGGCCTCGCGAGACCGCTCCGCCTGCGCCATCCTGAGGAGTCAGGACGCAGGTAGGAGTGGAGGGCTGACTGAGAGATCCTTCCGCAAGAGCCCACCCAGAACCATATAATCCACGCCATGAGCACCTTACCGGACCCTCGTCTCTCCGCTGCGATACTGGCTGCAAGGTTGGCCCGGTTAACGAGCAGGAAGCTGAAGACCGGCGGAGGCTCGACGATGCCAGGGGTGGTGGCGCGCAGGGTGGACCCGAGAGTATTGATCAAGCTCTCGCGACGGCTGCGGCTCGGGTCGGCGGCGATTACGGGTACCAACGGCAAGACGACAACGACCAGGATGGTCTCCAAAATACTCCAGACCGCCGGTGTCCGTGCCGTAAACAATTCGACGGGGGCGAACCTGGTTACCGGTGTGACCGCCGCCCTCGTCTCGGACTCGGGGCTGGCCGGGACGCCTCTCTCGGAGATGGGGCTCTTCGAGGTGGACGAGGCGAGCGTGCCGAAGGTGGCCGCGGAGGCGGAGATCGAGATCCTCGCGGTCCTGAACCTGTTCAGGGACCAGCTCGACCGCTACGGGGAGCTTGCCTACACAGGAAAGGTCATAGCCTCGGCCTTCGGGGACCTGCCGCTCCGCGGCACGGTGGTCCTGAACGCGGACGATCCTCTCGTCGCGAGCCTCGGGCGTTCTGCCGGGAGACCCGTCTACTACGGCGTGGACGAACCTTCTCTGGACACCGGGCGTCTGCAGCACGTCGCTGACTCCAAAGACTGCCCCGTGTGCGGAACGGCACTCGTCTACGAGGCCGTGTACATGGGGCACGTTGGCCTCTACGACTGCCGGCGCTGTGACTTCTCGCGGCCGGAGCCAGCATACCGCGCGAGCAGGGTGCGGCTCGAAGGAGCTAAAGGCTCAGAGTTCCAGCTCTCGACCCCGAAGGGCGAGGCTGACGTGAGGATCGAACTCCCCGGTCTCTACAACGTCTACAACGCCCTCGCCGCTGCCACGGTGGCCGGGGAGGCAGGGGTCGGGCTCGCGGAGATCTCCTGCGGCCTCAGGGAGTTCGGGGGGGCCTTCGGGAGAGTCGAGCGGGTAAAGGCTGGGGACAGAGAGGCTTTCCTGCTGCTAATAAAGAACCCCGTCGGATTCAACGAGATCCTACGTACCTTCGTCACCGGCGCAGATGCCCGCAACGTCCTGATGGCCATAAACGACAACGACGCCGACGGCCGCGATGTCTCGTGGCTCTGGGATGTGGACTTCGAGATGCTCGCCGACGCGAGGGAGGAGGGCAAAACGGATGCCGCCCCTTTCACCGTCAGCGGCATCAGGGCCGAAGACATGGCCGTGCGGCTCAAGTACGCGGAGCTTCCCGTTGGCCCCGTCATCCCCGACCGCGCAGAGGCCATAAAGTCTGCGCTCGCGGCCACCCCCCCAGGCGAGACGCTCTACGTGCTGCCCACATACACGGCCATGCTGGAGATCCGGCATACCCTGAGCGAGATGGGCTACACGCATCCTTTCTGG
>JAJNDJ010000087.1 GCA_021156345.1 Rubrobacteraceae bacterium
TGTGCGCAAGGAGGGTGCCCGGGTGCGCGAGGCGCTCCTTGAGGCCATAGGGCGAGCTCTGGCGGCTGTCACGATAGAAGATGCGGTGGGCTGGTTCGCCCACGCTGGCTATTGGCCGCAGGATCAACCCTTATGAGTACCGCTGTGAGAAGGACATCAGGAGCGTCTATTGGAGGTGGCGATCCGTGCAATTAACCGCGCTCGTGCTCAGCGGGCACCTAGTCGATTACGCGTCGGGCCCTTGCTGCTTCTAGGGGATTGGTGTCTATGTGTCCGGCGAGCGTGATCAGGGCCTTCCACAGCACCCAACCACGACTCCGCGCCCAGGTCACGTCGTCCGGCCCGAGTGCGGCGCGGAAAGCCTCCCGGCTCTCACCGTCGAACAGGGTCCACGCGATCGCCAGGTCGCACGAGGGGTCGCCCACGCCCGAGGTCCCAAAGTCGATGACGGCGCTTAACCTACCCCCCTCGACCAGCAGGTTCCCCGCGGCAACGTCACCGTGAAACCACACGGGCGGGTCGTGCCACGTCGCCGGGAGCGCCGCTTCCCACGCCGCCGTCGCGGCGTCGGCACGCTTCCGAGTTTGCCGAGTTGTCGAGTACAATTCCCTCAATGGAAGAAGCGAAACTTATGGACCGGCAGATACTCAGAGCCAAGCTTTACGTGCCCCGTGGCCGTCCCGACGTCGTGCCTCGCCCGCGTCTCCACGAGCGGCTGGATGAGGGCGCGCGGCGTGAGTTGACTCTAGTCTCCGCGCCGGCCGGTTTCGGCAAGACGACTTTGCTCGCGGACTGGAGCCGGCGGAGCGAACTTCCGGTAGCCTGGGTCTCGCTTGACGAAAGGGACGACGATCCGGTGCGCTTCCTCCTGTACTTGGTTGCCGCCATCGGGACGATCTACGAGGACTTCGGGAAAGCCACGCGTGCTTTCCTGAGGTCCCTGCAGTCTCGGGAGGAGCTCGAGCCCATCCTCACCGCGCTCAGCAACGAGATCCTGGAGGTGCCGCGCGACTTCGTCCTCGTGCTCGATGACTACCACACCATACGCTCGGAGACTATCCACGACGCACTCGCCTTCCTGCTGGACCATTCGCCGCCGCCGTTGCACCTGGTCGTCGCCGGCCGTACAAGTCCTCCTCTGCCGCTACCGCAGCTACGCGCGCGGGGAAGGTTGACAGAGCTTGGCGCTCCGGACCTGCGCTTCACCCACGAAGAGGCCGCGGATTTCCTTGGCCGCACGATGGGCCTGAGCCTCACTGCGGAGAGGGTCGCAACGCTGGAAAAAGGGACGGAGGGGTGGATCGCCGGCCTGCAGTTGGCGGCGCACGCCCTCCGGGGGGGCAAGGACGACACCAGCAGCCCCGTCGAGGCCTTGGAAGGGAGCGCCCGCCACGTCTTCGACTACCTGGCCGATGAGGTCCTCTCCCGTCAGCCGGAGGAAGTCCGGGAGTTCCTGCTCAGGACCTCCGTCGTCGAGACCCTGAACGCGTCCCTGTGCGAAGCACTCACGGACACTACCGACGGTCAAGAGATGCTGGAGAAGCTCAACAGGGACAACCTCTTCCTGGTGCCGCTGGACGAAGGCGGGCGCTACTACCGCTACCATCACCTTTTCGCTGCCTTCCTGCGCGAACGCCTCGCGCGAGAGCACCCCGACTTGATCCTCGAACTGCACCACCGCGCCGGGCTCTGGGAAGAGGCGGATGGGTGTCTGTCTGGGGCGATCGAGCATGCCCTTGCCGCAGAGGACTTCGAGCGGGCGGCGAGCCTGATCGAGGAAGAGACTGGCGTGCGGCGCACGTACGTGGACGCGTCCCTGCTGCTCCGCTGGCTGGGGACGCTGCCCGATCGGCTAGCGCGCCACCGCCCGCAGCTCTCCCTCCTCTACGCCTGGGCGCTCGTCCATTCCGGAGGGCTGGAGGAGGCCGAGCGCCGACTCCGGGATACAGAGGAGGGTCTGGGGCTCGACGCCGGAGCTTCGACTGCGGGACTCTCAGATAAGGAGCGCACGATGCTGGGTGAGATCTGCGTCATACGCGCCCGCATGGCTGCAATGCGGCAGGACGCACCCCTCACGACAGAGTTTTGCAATCTGGCCCTGGACCTGCTGCCCGAGGACGAGCTCCACCTGCGCGGCGACGTGGCGCTGGACCTGGGCCACGCCAGCTGCTCAGTCGGAGACATCGAGGCCGCCAGTGAGGCGTTCGCCAGGGCTGCCGCCACCGGTCGGGACGCCGACGACTTGCGGACGGCCTTGTTCGCCCTCCGATACCAGGCTTCTCTGGAAATCTCCAGGGGACGACTCCGAGTGGCTGAAGACCTTCTCTTGGAAGGGCAGCGGCTGGCCGAGAGTCGACCAGAGGGAGTGCCTTCGGTCGCCGGCATGATCCACACGGGGATTGGCGAGCTCCTCTACGAGCGCGGAGTACTGGACAAGGCGCGGCGACACCTGGAGGAGGGTATCGAGCACGGCAGAAGGAGCGGCGAGGCGAAGATCCTGGTCTACGGCTATGTCAACCTCGCCCGCGTGTTGATGGCCCGCGGGGACGCCGAAGGTGCGCATTCCCTCATCAGGAAGGCCGGCAGGCTCACGCCGAGGTGGCCGCTCATATGGGCGCGGCAGGCGCGGTTCTACCTGGCGCAGGGTGACGTACAGTCGGCGACGCGCTGGGCGCGAGAGTACGGAGCGACCCAGGACTACATGAGCTACCCGCGCCACTTCGAGCGGATCACGATGGCCCGCGTGTTGCTCGGGGAAGGCAGGACCGACGAGGCGCTCGACTTCTTCGACCGGCTGCTGGAGGACGCAGTGTCCGATGGCCGCACGGCGCACGAAATAGAGCTTCTCATCCTCCGCGCCCTCGCCCTCAACGGACGAGGTGATACGGAAGGTGCGCTCCACTCATTGAAGCGAGCCCTCGCACTGGCCGAACCGGAGGGCTTCGTGCGCCTTTTCGTCGACGAGGGACCGCCGATGGCCGCGTTGCTCGAGAGGCTGATCCGAGAGTCGCACGACGATGGAACCTACGCTGTCGCCCCCGACGACTACGCTGGCAGGCTGCTGGAACATTTCGCCCTTGAGGCACCACCTTCCAGCAACGGGGGTTCACGAAGAAGCCCTGCTCCCGGCCTCGAACCTCTGAGCGAACGCGAGATAGAGGTGCTCGAGCTCGTCGCTGCCGGGCTGTCGAACGCGGAGATAGCCCGCGAACTCTACCTCTCCGTGGGGACCGTCAAGGCGCACGTCCACCACATCTTCGGCAAGCTCCTCGTGCGTAACCGCTCCCAGGCCGTCGCGAGGGCGCGTGAACTACGCTTGCTCGGTTAGCCCCTTTCAAATTAAACCGAAACTAAACCACCGGATACGACCTTCGGTAGATTAAACCTGGCCACTCGGCTCCTAGACTGGCCTCAAAGCCAGAAGAGAGGAGCCGAGGGATGCTCTTGATGGATCTTAACGAGCAAGTCGACAAAGATTTCGGCCGCGCCCGGCGCCGGGGGTGGCTGCGACGGTTGGTGCTACGTTTGCGAGGAGAACCCGCGTCTCACGACACACCGATCCCCTTCGACGATGTCCGAAGGTCGCAGCTAGCGTACAACCGGGTGCGCAAAGGGATACGGGTCGTTGATCTGGAGAAGATAGTCGGCAGCGTGGGACGCCGCAGGGACTTCGACCGGTACTTCATGCCTCTTCGCGCGGCAGCGGGAGAGAGGTGGAAGCGCGTGGATCTGGCATTTTACCGAGATAAAGTGCTTCCGCCGGTGAGCCTGTACAAGCTGGGCAATGCCTACTTCGTTCTGGACGGCAACCACCGCGTCTCCGTCGCCCGCTACCATGGTGTGCCGGCCGTGGAGGCGGACGTGACGGAGTTTTGGCCCACCCGCGTCGAAAGTCGGGATGCCAGACGTGCGGCCGGGTCGGAGACGAGGGCTGCGTGAGTTCATGGGGTGCCTGGCTGGTCTACGCGTGGCCCGCGTTGCTGCTCACTATTGTTGGGCTGTTCTTGGGCTGTGTCTCCCGAGACCCGAAGACCTCGCGCGGTGACGCAGTTCTGGTCGACCTCTGCCTCGGGCTCGTGGCGGTCGTTGCATCCGTATTGTGGCTTCAGGTCTTCGCGTCGGTCGTCTTCTGACCCACACTGCCAACAACGCATCGCTACCCCTCAGAGGCACTAGAATCAGGTGAGTAGCTGCCAACACTACGTACCCGCTCCTGTCCTGAGGGCTCATCGATCAGACCTCTCGCAATGGAAGAGCACGTTGGCGCTGTCCTCGCTCAGCCAGGCACGGAAACGTAGTTCTAAGGATTGGGTGTTTTCGTGCTCACGCGTCCGCTAGCGCGCCACCCGCACCCTGCCCAAGCATTCCTGGCCGTTCCTAGCCAGTGGGGCTTGTGGGGCTGGTCAGCGCGCTCGCGCTCGCGATAGCCGCGCGTAGGACCCGTCCGTTCGCGTCAAAGGTTGGATCGTAGGAAGCGATCCCGGCTGCGGCTACCTCGAAGCGTTCCCGAACCATGCCGAGCGCTGCTTGGAGCTCCTCTGCGTCCGGGCCGCCTTCGGTGGCGAACTCGTTGGCCTTGCCAACCTTCTCGGCGTCGAGGACATCAAGGTCCACGTGCACGTAGACCCTACCAATCCTGGTTTTTAGGTCATCCAGGGCCGCACCTAGTGCCTGCAAACCCTGCTTCTCGATGAGATGCGCGCCGACGACGGCGACCCCTGAGGCATCCAACCGCTCTTGCTCTGCCCCATCCAACTCCCGGACCCACGCCATCACCACGTTTGCCTCGGGCACCGGCGCGAACCCGGGCACGCCCTTTGCCATCGCCTTCCAGCAGCGCCCCACGGCGATGGCCAGGCCCATGCCGTCGATGAAGCCGGTCGTGGTCGTCTCCGGCGTGTTGAACTCCCCGTGGGCGTCGAACCAGACGATACCCAGACCTTCTGGGCCGGCGCCCGCGATAGCCCCGATGGCGGCGGTGTTGCAGTTGCCGGAGAGCACCAGCGGGAACCCGCCCTCGACGATGGTCTGGCGCACCTGGCCCGAAACCAGAGCGTGCAGCTCGAAGGCGGTCGCCACCTCGGCCGTGGGCTCTATCTCGTGTCGCACGTTGGTGACGCTCGGCCTCCGGCCCTCAGGTCGCACCGCTTCTCACGGTGCGGCTCGTCTGTGCGACGACGATTGGATGCCCTATCTTCCCGGGCGGATCCATCGCGCGCCTCTTCCGCTTCCTCGGCTCGTTCCACCCCGCCGAGTCTACCTCGCGCTATCCATCGAACAGCTTCCACTCGCCCTCCGCCGTCTGCGGGCAGCCCTCGACGGTGACCGCTAATGCTTTTCGACCTGGGCGGCGATGTTTCTCGGTTCCAGTTGGCGAGGCTCCATGCCGCACCCGAGCAGCACCTTTCCCAAAGACCATGCCGTTGATCGACGAGCTACCGCCCAGGATGCGGCCGCTCGACCAATGGATACAGCGATTGTCTGCATACCGCTGAGGGATCGTCGAGTCATCCCAGGCAAGTGGCCCCTTCCACAAGGTGGGGGCTACGGCCGGGATGCGGATGTCGGGGGCGTCGTCCGGTGGGCCGGCCTCCAGCAGCAATACCCGGGTACCGGCGTCCTCTCTCCGACGGCGAGCGGGTTCCGGCTCCCCGGTTCGCCAGGAAAGGGAGCCGCAAACTCAAGGAAGCTCAGAAAGGTCTGTCTCGAAAGAAGCCAGGAAGTCGTCGCAGAGAGAAAGCAAAGCACCGCGTGGCCAAAGTGCATCGCAAAGTGTCCAACCAAAGGAGCGATTTTCTGCACAAACTGACGACCGGCCTGAGGCGCAAGTACGAGTGCATCTGTGTCGAGGATTTGAGCGTGAAGGGACTTGCGAAAACCAAGCTGTCCCGCTCGATCCTGGACGCCGCCTTCGGCGAGTTCGTGCGTCAAGTCCAATACAAAGCCGCGTGGAACCTTCGGCATAGCGTCAAGGTCGGAGGCTTCTTCGCGTCCACGAAGCTGTGCGCTGAGTGTGGGGCGCTAAATCCGAACCTGAATCTCTCGGATAGGACGTGGCTGTGCGCTTCTTGCGGGACTCAGCACGATAGAGACCTCAACGCAAGTAGGAACATACTCGTCGAAGGGCTAAGACTCGTCGCCGCCGGACAGACGGAGAGCCAATACGCTCGCGGAGAGCCTGTAAGTCTTCCTACGGGAAGCACGGCTCGATGAAACGAGAATCCCGCCGCTTTAGCGGATGGGAGTGTCAATTCCAGGCACTGCGATGATTAAGCGTTCGTCGGGTGCGCTGATCTTGCCATCATCCTTTGCGTACTTGGGCATGCGGGCAGAATTCTCCATTTCTCTATCGTACAAAATCCCCAGGGGAGCTACTGGTAGTTGTCCTGCGCCGCCAGTAGGAACCCGAGAATGCGGTTTGTTGGCTCGGGGCTATGCAGAGTACCGAGAACTCGCCTTCTAGCCACATTGGTGAATGAAGAGTCACCCAAACTCCGGACGGCATCCCGGGGCAGTCGTCGTGGTCTGCTCAGGGCGCAGACGCCGTGTGCTGCAATATGGCGGGCACGACAACGTCCCAGAGAGCCCGAGGGGGCACCTCGTGGCCCACCCGCTCCAGGGCGAGCAGCCGGGCGCCAGGAATCTCCTTCGCCAGCGCAATCGCGTTGCCGTAGGGGTACATGGGGTCCTCGGTGCCGTGTATGACGAGCGTCGGGGCGCTCAACTCCCCGAGTCGCTCCCTCCAACGATCTCCGGAGTCGATGCCGGCATGGTTGGTAATGCTCGAGGCGAGGTTGGTCGTGCGATCGAAGACGCGTGCTGCGATCGAACGTATGGCCGCCTCGTCGAAGGGTCGAGAGCCCGCAAACGGACGCTGGCCTTCGACTATGTAGTCGATCACGGTGTCCCGATCTGACCAGTCGGGCTCAGAGGCCTCTTCCGCGAAGAAGGCTTGTAACTCCTCCGACATCTCGGGAAGGTCGGGATCGCCTGGCCCAGCGGTGGGGCTCGTCGAGATCAGGGTTAGCGATGCGACCCGATCGGGATGGTCTAGCGCCACGAGCTGGCCGATCCACCCGCCCACCGACATGCCCACTAAATGGGCGCTCTCCAGGCCGGAGGCGTCGAGCAGGCCGACGGCGTCCTCTGCCAGGTCCCGTAGGGAGTAGGGCGCAGCACCCGGCTCGTAGCTGATCGATCGGCCGGTATCGCGGTGGTCGTAGCGGATAACGAACCGGGAGCCGGCCGTGAGATGCTCGCAGAACCCGTCCTCCCACCAGTCCATCGAAGATGCCCCTCCCATGATGAGGAGGATGGGGGGGTGGGCCTTATCGCCGAATGTCTGGACGCAGAGGTCGACCCCATTTGCCCGGATGATCCTCTCTTTGGGCTCCATAGGCCGAATCTCGGGACCCGGCGTGGGGGGCTGCTCTGGAGCTTGGGCGTTGTCACTGTTCGTCATGACGGGTCGCTCCTTAAAGGTTGCAGCATCGTCTACTCGGAGCATACGGCAATAGTCGTGAGATCCACTATCGATCCGAGTTTAGACCCTCAGGACCGGTGCCGCGGCCCTCAGACGGGCGTTGGGCGGCCGCCCACTAGAGCCAGCGACGGACCGATGCCTTGTAGGGCACGTACTCCGCGGGAAACCGCGCCTCGAGGTACCGCTCTTCTCGCGGGATCACCACGAACGACATGAGCGCAATGGCCGGAATGAGCGTGATCAGCAAGCCGAGGCTGTTGACCCACAACGCAAGTCCGAACTGGAGGAGCGAAAAGGCGAAGTAGATGGGGTTCCGGCTGAAGCGATACGGTCCCGTGCGGACGATGGTTGTCGCGGGGCGGTTGCCCGGGATGGGAGTTCCAGCCGCCCGGAAGGTGCGAACTGCGGAGAGGAAGAGAGCGACCGCTACGAGCGTGAGAAAAACGCCGACGGGCGCCCCAAGGGAAGGCGGCACAAAGTGCACCGGCCACAGTGCGTGGATCGCGAGGCCGAGTGCGATCGCGCTAAGGTAGACGAGCGGAGGACGCACGAGCCCGAGGTTGGCGACATCGGGCCGCCCCTCCGCGAACTCCCAGGCTAGCATTACCGGGAGGGTCTCGGGCTGGGTTTGGTCGCCAGGCGGCGCGTCCACGAGCACGTACATGAGGCCAGAGCGTTCGAGCATGGAAACCAGCTCCGTGCGAGGAAGCGAGACCACCTCGTCGGGCTCCGAGCGCTCGAACATGTCATTGACGAAGCCCTCCCCGAAGTGCTCTACGGCCTCCTCCCCGTCGGGCCAATCTACGAGGGTGCCGCCGAGGTCGAAGATCACCGCGCTCACCATGCGGGAAGTCTAGCGTGGCCCCGAACCTCGGAGAAGCCCCTCAAAGCGAAGTTCGCAGTATTTCTATTCCACGCACTCCGGTGAATAAGGCCTCCGGGCAATGCGTCTGGCCCCCCCT
>JAJNDJ010000088.1 GCA_021156345.1 Rubrobacteraceae bacterium
TCGAGGGCCCGCAGGATAAAGTCTCCGAAGAGATCCTCGCCAACGCTGCCCACGAAGGCTGCCTCGGAGCCGAGGCGGCAGGCGGCTACCGCGACGTTCGCCGGCGCGCCCCCGGGCCTGGCAACGAACCCAAGCTCGACCGCCGAGATCTCCTCCCCCCTGTAGATGTCCGAGACGACCTCGCCCAAAGCTACTATGTTCCCCAAGTCTTCCTCCCGACCCTATTTCTGGTTCTCCACCGGCTAGATCTCTACCTCGCCCAGAGCCCGTATCTCCTCGTCGGAGTACCCGGCCTCCCGCAGGGGTCCTACAACTTCGCGTTCGAGGTCGGGGACGTAGCATGCCACCAGGGTGGCCTCCCTGGTCCCGGAGCCCACCCTGACCTCTCCTATCGCGGCGGGCAAGATGCAGCTCTCGGCGCGTCCGAGCGTCTCGGAACCGCCCTCGTACCCTAGCTCCACCGTCCCAGCGCCCACGTTCGAGAGCGTGAGGAAGCGCCGCGGGTGCGAAGGTTCGGTATAGGTCTCTGAGAGCGTCCAGCGTTCGAGGGCGAAGTGCGGACCGGCGCAGCACAGGACGCGCCTGTTGGCGCCGTCTTCGAGCACGAGTCCGGGGTTCGGACGGGGCAGGTAGTCCGTCTTCAACTCGTCGAGGGTGGCTTCTATGTTCGCGTCCCATTCCTCCTCGTCCAGGCGGTTGCCGTAGAGGTCGAAAGGCATTACGAACTGGCCCAGGTCCGAGGTCTGCTGGACCTCCAGGATCAGGGTGTCTGGCCCGAAGGTGTGCAGGATGCCACCGGGAACGTAGACGGTGTCGCCAGGCCGGATTCCGCGGCGCGGCATGACGGCGCCGTAGTCCTGGGCCTTGAAAGCCGTGACGAATTCCTCTCGCGAGAGGTCCTTCCCGACCCCGGCGAGTATCGTCGCGTCGGCGGCGGCCCACAGGATATGCCACGCCTCCGTCTTGCCGTGGGGCTCGCCGTGTTTCTCCCTCGCGGTCTCGTCGTCGGCGTGCAGGTGGACTGGCAGCATGTTGGAGGCGTCGAGGAATTTGATCAGGAGCGGGAAATGCGGCCCACGCCAGCCCTCCCCCACCAGCTCATCAGGGAACTCCTGGACGAGCTCGTGGAGCGTGCGCCCCGCGTAGGGACCGTTGGCGACCGTCCCTGTCGTCTCCCGGTAGTCGCTGATCTCCCAGGTCTCAGCCACAACGCCTTCTGGCGCGTCCCTCTTGCCGAGCATCTCGGGTATCAAACGCTCCCCGAAGTATCCCTCTTGCCGAGCAACTCGGGGATCAAACGGTCCCCGAAGTAATAATCGCGTACGTGGTAACTCAACTTGATCGGGTAGGCATCCACGCCCTATCTCCCCTCACTTCTCAACAGGAGCATTCTACACTGGTAGGTACTGTCCCTGGCAGCGGCTCGCGGTGCACGAAGCCGGCGATTGTGAGTAGATAAGGGGGACGGGCCCCGACCTGGGAGAAGAATCTTGTCCCTCTACGAAACGGACGATGCGCGTGCAGAGCGGCGCCGGCGTGTCCTCCTGACAGGCGCCACAGGCTATATAGCAGGCCAGCTTCTACCGGCGTTCAGGGAGCGCTACGACCTGAGGCTCATCGACGTCAGGGAGACGGACGCCTCGGGCAACGACGTCGAAGGGATCGAAGCCTTCGACCTGCTCTCGGAGGAAGACTCCATGCTGGAGGCCTTGTTCTCGGACGTGGACGTAGTTGTCCATTGCGGACACTTCAAGCCGGAAGGCGACGACCCCGAGACGCTCTACAGGGGTGAGCGGAGAAACGTGGACATGATGCACCGCGTCTACCGGCTCGCGCTGGAGCAGGGCGTAGAGCGGGTGGTCGCGGCGAGCACCAACCAGGCCGCGAAGTGGTACGAACGGCCTTTCTACGCCGGGCTTAGAGACCGCGTCGGTCCCGAGGACTACCCGCGGCCTGACAGCTTCTACGGCTGGGCCAAGGCGGCCTACGAATCGCTCGGCTTCCTCTACGCTTGCGGCAGCCTGGGACGAAAGCTGGAGGTCGTCCAGATTCGGATAGTCGTGCCTCGCGAGATCGACGCTAGCCTCTTCGAGGACGAGCCGCCCAAACGCTATGTCCGCGAGCTCGCAGGCTATATCAGCGAGCGCGACATGCAGCAGCTCTTCTGCAAGTCCGTAGAGACGCCAGATATAGAAGACGAACACGGCGTCCCTTTCCACATCTTCTACGGCGTCTCGGACAACGCCAGAAAGTTCTGGAGCATAACCAACGCCAGGAAGGTTATACGCTACGAGCCCAGTGACGACTCCGAAGTCCGCTTCGCCGAAGATATCGCCCGCCTGCTGCACCGAAAGGAGCTGGATGCATGATCACCGACCTCGGACACCCCGCCTTCGCCGCCCACGACGTGGATGAGACCATCGGCTTCTACGGGATGCTCGGCATCGAGGAGGCTTTCCGGCTACATCATGACGATGGGTCGCTGATGCTTGAAACCTTCTCTACTGCCTGCGGGCCAGATAGACGCCGAGCAGGATCACGACCCCGCCGAAGATCTTATTGATCCCCAGCGTCTCGCCGAAGAACACGATACCCGACGTGACTCCGACGACGGTGATGAGGTACTGGTAGACGAGCACCCTATTCGCCCCGATGCGGCTAATCCCCCTCTGCCAGGCCGCGAACGCGAACGCAGTGGCGAAGACAGCGGAGTAGGCGACTGCGGCCCAGGGTCCTGCTCCCACGCTTCCCCACTCCAGGCTCAGCATCTGTGGGGAGGAGATGAGCAGCAGAAAGGGGATGCCAAACAAGACAGGATAGGTCGCGACCGCGAGCGGAGTGTTGCGTTCCAGCAGAGGCATCGAGAGAACCGCGTATGCGCCGACGCAGAAGGCGGCGATCAGGACCAGCAAGTCTCCGACGAGGCTGGCATGCCCCGACATCAGACCATCCAGTACGACCAGGGCGACGCCCACGATGGAGAGCCCGACGCCGAGCACACCCTTCCACGTCGGTCGCTCGAGACCGAGGGTCGCGCCGAGCAATAGTCCCCACACCGGCGCCGTGGCGAAGATAAGGCCCGTGCTGCCAGCGCTGGAGAGGCTAACGCCGAACGTAAAACCCGTCTGGGCCGTCGCCACCCCGAAGCAACCCAGTGCCGCCATCGGGAGCACATCGCTCCTTCGGAGCCTGCTCTTCGGTTCGAAAAGCCGTAGAACGAGCAGTAACAATAGCCCGCCGACCGTAAACCGCAGGGCGACCAGCAACAGTGGCGAGATACTCGCGGCGGCATACTTCGTCGCTGCGAAGTTCAGGCCCCAGAAGGTAGCGGCCAGGACCAGCGAGACCTCAGTCGCCACCGCAGCCCTGTCCTTGAGATCAAACACAGAAGCGGATTGTACCGTGGGTGCAATGATTGGGTAGGCTGCTCGGGATCTTACCTCTCCACCTACACGGAAGAGGCTCGGATCAGGCTTCATCACGCGGGCAGGTTATCGAGCCCACTTCGAGCTAAGGAAGTTGCCAGCAGGCTACACACTTTGTACCATTTTGGCCGCAATTTCTGCACGAAGCATTTACCGCAGGGACCACATGCGGTATGAAAGGAGTATCTGGTGCCCGATCTCTCCTTTCCCCAATTACCTATCACCTCAGGTAAGGGCACCAGATCGAGCGTATCGGGAGGGAAGTGCCTGCAACGCTAATCGGCATCTGCCCAAACCGCCAACTCCACTTCGAAGAGGTCCACGTCCTCGGCACTGAACGCTGCCACGAGAGAATCGTCGGACCTACGTAGGATCAGCAGGTCTGCGTCGCGTTCCAGGTAATAGCCGAACGGCAACCAGAACCCATTTTGCCCGTCTATGCTCTCATGCTCCACCAGCAAAAGACCCAACGACTAGACGGTGATGGGTTCATCCACCTCAGACAGGTCGGGGAGCCAGAACAACTCAGAACGTCCGTCCTCTAGCAGAACTTCGACAGCGGCATGTTCTGAATCGCCCCAGCGCTCCTGTACGGTGCCACGCATTCCGGCAAACTCGTCTTTCCAATGACCGTTCCTCACCTGCACCACTTTGCCTCTACGAGCTTCGTAAGCCTGCAAGAGTACTAACCTCCTGTGCATCCCTCGTTGGGGCCAGCCCCGTTCATCAGTGGAAATATAGGACCCGACCCCAAACGTCTTTCCCTTTCCCGATCAGGATATATAGCAGGCTTGGACACCCTTTTGTGTATTGAGGGATACAAAGTGTCCCGCACGACCTGCCATGGGAAGCATGGGTCAAACGCCCGAGACGCAAGAAAGCTCCGCGAGTAGTCCATTCGTCGTGTTGCCCCGATGTGGGCCTTCGTGAAGGCAGAGTAATCCCAAAAACATGCGTGCAGCTGCATTGGTTTGCTGTCCAAGGCGCTCTATGCCCCACTGAGTTTCAGTAAAGGGTCGAGTAGGGGTTCGACTTCCCTGTGGCCCCTCATTAACTTTTGGTTAAGGATCAAAATCTGGGGTTGACAATGTTTCCTGTATACAGCTATAGTGCTTAGATACAAAAGTATCATGCTAGGGATCGGTGGGACGCGTCCAGGGGGGAGAAGGAGGCGACAGAATGACGACGGTGATCGATCACGTCGAGGGGCACTACGCGACGCAGAGCATGTCTTACGGGAAGGCGTACGTCTGGTGTCCCGAATGCGTCGTGGTCGAATGCGACTGCGGCGAGACGCTGATCTTGACCGCCTCGGAATCAGTCTGCTGGTGTGGGACCGACCACGTGGCTTTGGTTCGTGAGACCACGGCTTTCGGGCACCCGTCTGAGGAGGCACTCCACCCGTGGGACCGGGAGTATCGGGAGTGGAGGGATGATTACCTGCGTTCGGAGAGACTCTATCAACAGGAATTGAGAGCCATTGACTGAGCACTACGGGTGGGAACGAAGGGGAGCGACGTCTCCCCCTCCCATGTACCAGTCGCTGGCGCACTACCTCATCGTCCGGCGTGAGCTCACGGGCTTCGAGGCTCCCCACACCTACTTTCGGTGCGGTGAGCGGGTGCTACCGGTGTTCTGTGCCAGGGAAGCGGCCAGGAGGTTCATAGACTCCCGTGCCCTCGGAGAGGGATGGTACGTGAGGGGATTCTCCGTTGGTGAGTTGATCTCATTGCTGTTCGCGCTTCACGAGAGGGTAGCGTGGGTCTTGATCAGTCCGTTGCCTGGGCACCTGCTGATCGAAGACGCGTCATCTCACCTGACGAGCCGAGACAATTTCATAGCGTCCTTGATCGTGCATTGAGGCCGCAGGAGGGTGCACATCCTTCCCTTAGCTGTGCTTCACGTCCACCAGGGCTAAGTCAGCAGGATTACCCAAAGGTCCAACCCCTCGAACGTAGTACTTCTTCTCGTAGAAAACGGGTTGGAGCGGCGTCCACTCCTTGGTCTCAATCACGTGATCGAAGGATCCGTAGGACACCCTAACCGATGCGTCCAAGCTGAGCACCTTCGCCATGTCCATGGCCTCCCCAGGATAGTACTCCTGGTGGTAGACCTGCCCTACCTTGGGATGGGCCTGCATGATGATGCCTGGTTTGGCCCCGTCAACACCTGCTTCCCAAGAGCCCTTTGTGCTCGTGACCTTGCCGTTTTCGTACTCCTTGGTGTCCTCCCCGAAGTACCACACGGTGCCTTCCTTGTCCTGGGCGAACCAGTCGTAGGTCTGTTCGATGAGCTTGCCGTCTTCCCAAGCCCTGTCATCGACCACAACGCACTCCACGCCCATCACCTTCTTGGTTTGGTGGGTGACGCTCATCTCGTCACGCTCTCCTTTCCCTTTATATAAGAAGGTGGTGCCAGGCTTCATGGGGAAGTACTCATTGTCTATTTTGGTGGTGAAGTGGGCTGGATCGATGTGGGGAGAGTAAGCCTTGTGCTCTTTCTGGGAGGAGGAAGACGAGTTGCTGGTGCACGCTGTCATTAGCACCAGCACAGAGCCTAAGATCGCACTCCATAAAGTGATCGCTCTCATGAACATTCAGCGCCTTTCTCTAGGGAGGAGCTCCAAACCTCGCCACGCGGGACGCCTGGCGTAGGGGCTGTCCCCTCTCAAAGTGTGGGCTTGGCTGGCTGAGTCTTACCAAAGTACTCCTTGATCTCGTAAGCGTGCTTCTCCAGTTCCAGCGCGCCCGCGCGGGCTTTGGCCACTCCTTGTGGGCTTAGGCTCACGTCTTTG
>JAJNDJ010000001.1 GCA_021156345.1 Rubrobacteraceae bacterium
GAAGCCGTTTGTACTCCGATGGATACACCGTCGTTTACCCAAGACGCAATAGGGGCCTCTTCCACTCGGTCAGACGCCACGGAGCCCTGATCTCCGAGTACTACCTGGGCGAGGCGCCTCTGGCATGGCGATTCCCGGCCAGAAACCGCATCATAGCCGGCCTTGCAGGTACCGTAGTGATCGTGGAGGCGCCCGAGCATAGCGGCGCCCTCATAACTGCCCGCCACGCGCTCGACGCCGGACGCGATGTATGGGCCGTACCTGGCCCTCCAGGCGTACGCGAGTGCAGGGGGTCGAACGGGCTGCTCGCCGACGGCGCAGGCGTTCTGTGGGACATACCGGAGTTCGTCGATGCCATAGCGCGGGAGCATAGAGTCCCTGTGGCAGAAGGGGCATCCGGAGACATCCAGCCCCTTCCTTCCGGTCTTGAGGATACCGAGGCTGCCGTGATGTCTGGGGTCGGCTTCGAACCGAGCGGGGTTGACGCTGTCGCGAAGCGCAGCGGGGTTGAGATGCCAGAGGTGCTCACCGCGCTCGCCCTACTCGAGCTGAAGGGGTTCGTGAGCCGCGACGGTGTTGGATCATACGTGAGGAGGGCCGTCCCGTGACGCGGCGCACGCTCAGCTCTCTCTGGTCTCACTATCTGCGGGTCCGCAGGCGCATTGCCGAAGCGGATATGTCCGGCGTCGAGCGCCGGATGGCCGAACGTGAGGCCAGGGGACTGAGAGACCGGCTCGTGGTCAACTACTCTCCGCTCGTGAAATACGTCGCCGGCAGAATCTCGGGGCGCATGGCCGGACCGCTCGATCAGGAGGACGTGGTCGCGTCGGGACTCTTCGGGCTCCTGAACGCCGTCGAAACCTACGATCCAGATCGCCGCACCAAGTTCGAGTCCTATGCGATCTCCAAGATTCGCTGGTCCATCCTCGACGAACTGAGGAAGGTGGATCCGCTATCTCGCCGAACTCGTATGAGGGCGCACCAGATCGAGCGTACCAGCGACGAGCTCATGCAGAAGCTTGGCCGTGCGCCGACGGAGTCGGAGTTGGTGGGGCGCCTCGGGATTAGCGTCACCGAACATCGAGCGTTCCTCGACCAGTACGCGAGGGCGCAGGTGAGGTCGCTCGAAGCCCGCCTGGAGTACCAGGGAGGCCCTGCCGCCGGGTTGCACGACCTCATCGGGGACCACTCGGCGACCGACCCTGCTTCTGCTGTGGAGATGGCCGAGGTTCGCGCGCGGCTGGTTCGGGCCATAGAGGGACTCGGTGAGCAAGAGCGGGTAGTTACCACCTTCTACTATTACGAAGGCCTTACGCTGAGGGAGATCGGAAGGGTCCTCGACCTGACCGAGGGCCGCATCTCGCAGATCCTGCACAGCGCGCTCGTGCGGCTCAGGCAAAACCTCGCCGAGGAGAGACGGCTCTCCGAAAGAATCCACGGGCGCTAGAAGCATCCACCCCCTTGTGCTAACATCTGCGGGGTCGGACGAGGCTATGCTTTCCAGGTCTCGTCTGTAACTACGCACGCCCGCCGCAGGGTCCATCGGGCCCGGGTGGTGGTCTGCCGGCAGATCCAACGGCGGATTGCGAGGCGCGGGCGGAGGATGCCAACCACCTTAAAAGAGAGGTAGAGATCTTGCAGAGCACAACCGAGCGCGTAGGAATTCGAGAACTGCTGGAGGCCGGCGTCCATTTCGGACACCAGGCCAAACGATGGAACCCCAAGATGAAGCGCTACATCTTCGCCCAGCGGGCCGGGGTCCATATTATCGACTTGGATCAGACGCTGACGCTGTTGGAGCGGGCCCTGGGCTTTGTGCGCGGTGTCGCCGAGGCGAACAGGGAGGTTCTTTTCGTAGGGACGAAGAAGCAGGCCCAGATCCCGCTCGCCGAGGAGGCCATCAGGAGCGGGCAACCCTTCGTCGCGGAGCGCTACATAGGCGGCATGCTCACCAACTTCCAGACGATCCTTCCGCGCATCCAATACTTCAAAGATCTGGCCGTCAGGGTCGACGAGACGCCCGAAGAGGAAAGGACAGGCAAGGACTGGTTCGCCTTGAACAGGGAGTACCAGAAGCTAAGGCGCAACTTCGCCGGCATAACCGAGATGGAGCGTCTCCCTGGCGGTGTCTTCGTCATAGACCCCAAGCGCGAGGAGCTCCTGGTCAAAGAGGCCAACAGGCTCAAGATCCCTGTGCTTGCCCTCACCGATACCAACTGCGACCCCGAGGTCATCGACTACGTGATCCCAGGCAACGACGACGCGATACGTTCGATCAGCCTGATCTCCAGGCTCGTCGCCGATGCGATCATCGCTGGCAGGGGAGAGGAAGCGCAGGTCGAGAAACGAGCCGTGCCGCCGGTTATCGAAGACTCCCTGGCGGACGCCGAAGTCCAGCGCATGGATACCGCTAACGGCAAGACCCCGGTGGAGGAGCCAGAATCTACGCCAGAACCGGCTACCGCGGACGACTCCGAGATCGAAGCGGAGGCGGCGACACGGGCCGAAGCTGCGACCGAGCCTGAGGCCGTCGAGGCCGAAGTCATCGATACGGAGGCCGACGAACCTGAGGTGGCTGCAGAGCCTCAGGCAGAACAGACAGAAGAGTCCGGTCCTGTCGAAGAGGAGGCGCCGGACGAGGAGAATGAAGAGACAGAGGAGAAGTAGGAACTTTGGCTAGTACGATAGAGAAGATCAAGCAGCTCAGGGAGGAGACTGCCGCGGGGATGATGGACGTGAAGCGGGCGCTCGAGGAGTCCGAAGGGGACGTCGAAGGCGCGGCGCTCGAGGAGTCCGAAGGGGACGTCGAAGGCGCGAGGAAGGTCCTCAGGGAGAGGGGCCAGGCTCTGGCCGCAAAGAAGAGCGGAAGGGCTGCGACCGAGGGGCTCATCGAAGCTTACGTGCACTTCAACGGGCGAGTCGGCGTCCTTGTCGAGGTCAACTGCGAGACGGATTTCGTGGCGCGCACGCCCGAATTCAAGGAGTTTGCCCGCAACGTGGCTCTCCACGTGGCCTCTATGCGGCCGATGTGCGTCTCGCCTGAGGACATCCCTGCCGGGGCGCTAGAAGAAGAGCGGCAGGTGGTCGAGAAGCAGGTCGCCGAGATGGGCAAGCCCGAGAACATCTCGCAGCAGATCACCGAGGGCAGGATGCGGAAATGGGTCGCAGAGCAGGCCCTCCTCACGCAGCCCTACGTCAAAGAGCCCCACAAGACGATCGGCGATCTCTTGCAGGAGACGATCCAGAAGGTCGGCGAGAACGTCGTGATCCGGCGCTTCGTCCACTACGAGCTCTAGTAGCAGAATTGGATAAGTCCGCCAAGCCCAGGGTCGAGTCCGACGGGACCGCGCTCCCACAGCTCGGCCCCGTAAAGCGCGTTGTCCTGAAGCTTTCGGGGGAGAGCCTCGCCGGCAATGGCGGCGGCTATGGGATCGATCCAGGTAGCCTCGACTCGACGGCAAGGGGCGTTCTCGAGGCTGTGGAGGCGGGGGCCGAGCTGGCCGTCGTCGTGGGCGGCGGCAACATCTTCCGTGGTTCGCACGTCGCCGACGAGCTCGGAATCGAAGGGGCTACGGCCGACTACATGGCTATGCTCGGCACCGTCATCAACGCGATGGCTTTGCAGGCTGCCCTCGAAGGACGCGGCGTACCCACCAGGGTCCAATCCGCCATCGAGATCCAGGAAGTCGCCGAGCCCTACATCCGCAGGCGTGCCATCAGGCACCTCGAGAAGGGCCGCGTCGTGATCTTCGCCTCGGGGACGGGCAACCCTTTCTTCACCACAGACACTGGGGCTGCGTTGCGGGCGCTGGAGATAAATGCCGACGCCCTGCTCATGGCCAAGAACAGGGTTGACGGCGTCTACGACAGGGACCCGAGGCGGTATCCGGACGCCGTACGCCTGCCGCGGCTCACCTACATGGACTTGCTCTCCGATGACCTATCCGTTATGGACCATACTGCGGCCACGCTGTGCGGTGGCCAGAATCTGCCTATAGTCGTTTTCGATATACTCAAGTCAGGTAACCTGCGCCGTATCTTGGAGGGAGAACAGGTGGGGTCGCTGGTGTGGGGCGCCGCGAACCGAGGAGGATGAGATGTCTGACGTCATAGATCTCACGGCGGCCGGACGCAGGATGAAGGGGGCCGTCGAGTCTGTTCGGAGCAATTTCGCCACGATACGCACGGGCAGGGCGAACCCCTCACTATTGGATAGGATCGAGGTCGAGGTCTACGGATCGAGGATGCCCCTGAGAAGCGTGGCCAATATCGGTGCGCCGGAAGCGCGCCTCCTCACCGTGACCCCCTTCGACCCGAGCTCTTTAAAGGACATCGAACGTGCCATAAGGGACGCAGATATCGGACTCAACCCGCAGAACGACGGCAAGATACTAAGACTTCCTATCCCTGAACTGACGGAGGAGCGTCGCCGGGAGCTGATCAGGATGGCGAGGAGCATGGCCGAGGAGGGAAGGGTCGCGGTGAGAAACGTGCGCCGCGATGAGATGAGGGACCTGCACGAGCTGCGCAAGGAAGGCGAGATCTCCCAGGACGACGAGCACAGGGCAGAGGACGAACTACAGAAGCTCACAGACGGCTACATCAAGAGAGTCGAGGCTATCCTCGCCGACAAGGAAGCCGAGCTCTCGGAGGTCTAACTGCTGGAACGCGTCGAGAAACGACTCCCCACAGACTCACCCGAACAGCGCGTCCTCGCCCCCGACCGGATTCCGCGTCACGTGGCCATCATCATGGACGGCAACGGACGCTGGGCCAAGCGGCGCTGGCTTCCGCGAGCAGCCGGCCACAGGGCCGGTGTCTCGGTCCTCACGCCACTGCTGGAGACCGCTGGACGCGTCGGGGTGAAGACGCTCACCCTCTATGCCTTCTCGACCGAGAACTGGGCGCGTCCAGAGCGAGAGGTGAAGACGCTCATGAAGCTCTTCCTTGACACGGCCCGCGAGAAAGTGCCCGAATTGAACGAGCGTGGGGCCAGGCTCCGTTTTCTGGGCAGAAGGGAGCACCTGCCTGCTTCTGTTCTGGAAGCAATGGAGGAGGCTGAGGACCGTACCTCGGGAAACGATAGCCTCGACGTCTACATCGCTCTCGACTATGGAGGACGCGCGGAGATCGTGGACGCCGCCCGCCGGATAGTCGCAGACGGCCTCTCTCCTGAGGACGTCGACGAGATGACGTTCGCCAGTTACCTCTACGCCCCCGACGTGCCCGAGGTCGACCTGCTGATTCGGACCAGCGGCGAGCTGCGCCTGTGCTCCGCCGGAGGGCAGCGACCGCCCTGGTGCTCGCGCCGATCGCGCTGGCCAGCATAGCCGTCGGCAAATGGGCCATGATCGCTGTACTACTCGTAGTCATAGCGGGGGCCGCCTACGAGCTCTCGCGGGCACTCGAGCCGCTGCCTTTCGTGGCGGCCCTCGGCGCCGGCGCGCTCCCACTTCTACTGTCTATCCCTTACCACGAGACCGGTGTACTGGCGGGTGCCTTCGTGAGCCTGCCCTGGGCCCTGCTCTGGCTCGCCACCAGGCCAGAGACCAGGACATTGCGTGCTGTTCTCGCCGTGCTCCTCATGTCGCTCTGGGTCGGCGTCCCGCTGGCGCATCTGGGGCTGTTTCCCCGCTCCCGATACGGCGTCGTCCTCATCCTCATAGCGGTGGTGGGGCCCTGGATCTCCGACTCGGGCGCGTACTTCGCCGGGCGCTTTTTCGGCCGTAACCTGCTGTTCCCGACCCTGAGCCCGAACAAAACCGTGGAGGGCAGCGTTGGCGGTCTCCTCTTGACGGTCTTGATCGTCGCCCCCGTCGCTCTCCAGCAACTCGACTTTACCATCGCCAAGGCCCTCGTCATGGGCGCCGGTGTCTCTGTCTCGAGCCAGTGCGGTGACCTCTTCGAATCGTCTTTGAAGCGTATCCTCGATGTGAAGGACCTCGGTAATTTCCTCCCAGGCCACGGAGGCATCCTCGACCGGGTGGACAGCCTGCTCTTCACGGCCCCGGCGGTATACTATATCTACCTCTTCGTATGAGATTGGATCCAAAACCATCATGAGACGCCGCCTCACGATCCTCGGCTCGACAGGCAGTATCGGAAGACAAGCCCTCGACGTCGTCAGCAGATATCCTGAACGCTTCGAGATCGTGGGCCTCTCGGCGGGTAACGATGCTCGGGCGCTCGCTCTGCAGGCGGCAGAGTTCGGGCCTGAGTATCTGGCGCTGGAATCGAGCGAAGCAGGTCCCCTGGAAGGTCTCGCCGCCGAAGTTCTCGCCGGTCCCGGCTCGGCCGAGCAACTCTCCCGCGCACCATCAGACGTCGTGCTGAACGGGATAGTCGGCTTCGCAGGCCTCGCTGCCACCGTCGGCGCCCTGCAGGCGGGCACCCGCGTGGCCCTCGCCAACAAAGAATCCCTCGTCGCAGGGGGCGAGTGGGTGATGGATCTCGCGGCAAGTAACCGCATAATACCGGTAGACTCCGAGCACTCGGCGATCTTCCAGTGTCTGGAGGGCAGACGGGGTGAGGAGATCAGGGAAATACTGTTGACGGCCTCGGGAGGACCTTTCTTCTCCTTGGAGAAGGCAAGGCTCGTCGAGGCTGGGCCCGAGGATGCGCTCAAGCACCCCACGTGGCGGATGGGGCCCAAGATCACCATAGACTCGGCCACCATGATGAACAAGGGTCTGGAGGTTATCGAGGCGCACCACCTCTTCGGCGTAGCGTTGGAGGACGTGCGCGTCGTCGTGCACCGCCAGTCTGTGGTCCATGGGGGTGCTCTCTTCGAGGATGGCTCGGTCGTGTTGCACGCTGCGTTGCCTGACATGAGACTGCCCATTGCCTTCGGCCTCCTCTATCCCGAGAGGGTCAATGTCGGGGCCGAGGCCGTGCCCTTCGACGGAGTCACCTGGAGCTTCGAGGAGCCGCGCGACGACGTATTCAGGTGTCTGCCGCTCGCTATAGAAGCCGGTCGTGCCGGGGGTGCCTACCCCGTCGCGCTCAACGCGGCCAACGAGGTTGCTGTCGAGGCTTTCCTTGACGGCAGGATAAGATTTCTACGTATAGCGGATGTGATCGAGGAGGTCCTCGAGGCGGTGCCAGACTTCGGGAAGATGCAGAGCATGGAAGCCATAGAAGCCGTGGACGGATGGGCGCGTGCTGAGGCCGTAAGACGCGCCGATGGAGACCCGCGATGACCGTCATCGTCGCGCTTCTAGGTCTGATCTTCCTCATAGTCATCCACGAGCTCGGGCATATGCTCACGGCCAAAGCCCTCGGCGTAAGGGTCCCCGAGTTCGGCGTCGGCTTCGGACCAGCGCTCTTCAAGAAGAAGATCGGCAAGACCGTCTACTCTTTCCGCATAATACTCCTGGGTGGGTTTGCCAAGATGGCAGGGATGGGGGATGGGGCGGAGGGGCGCGACACCTACTACGCCAAAGCATTGTGGCGTAGGGCCCTTATCATACTTGCCGGCCCCGTGGCAAACCTCCTCGCGGCCGTCGCCATACTGGCCTGCGTTTACATGTTCCAGGGTGTCGTCACCGACGTAAAGCCGGTCGTCAGTGCTGTCGAACGAGGATCGATGGCGCAGGAGGTTGGGATCAGGCCAGGCGACAGGATCGTGAGCCTGGATGGCAGAACGGTAAAGACCTGGGACGGTTTCGAACGCCAGATGTCGGGCCGGGACGTTGGTGAGAAGGTCAGTGTAACCGTGTTGCGGGACGGTTCACAGAAGACCTTCGAGGGGGAGTTGGGGGCAGACCCCGAGGATAGAGATCGGGCGCTCGTTGGCGTGCGTCCCGAGTTGGAGACGACAACTTACGGGCCGGTAAAGTCCGTGTGGCTGGCGATTCAGAGGTGCGGAGAGATCACGGTGCGACTCGGGGTTTTCGTGGGGCAACTCGTAACCGGTGAGAAAGACCTCTACACGAACGTCACAGGTCCTGTGGGCATCGCCTCGGTCGGGAGCACCGCCGTCAACCAGGGGTTCTTCCTGCCGCTTCTGGCCCTCATCAGCCTTAACCTGGCATTGTTCAACCTGTTCCCGATCCTACCTCTCGACGGCGGGCATCTGTTCTTCATAGCGGCGGAGAAGGTGTTGGGCAGGCCTGTCAGCGAGCAGACGATGGGCAAGATCGCCGCTTTCGGTCTCGTCCTCGTCCTGGCCCTATTTCTTTTCGCGACCTACGCCGACCTGAGTAAAATCTTCACTGGACAGCCGTTCATACCGGATTAAGATAGGTGCGTAAAGAACGCATGGGAGTGAGATGACAGAGGCAGCACTGCGCGAACGCCCGGTTACGAGCCGGCAGATAAGGGTAGGCGACGTGCCCATCGGCGGCGGCGCCCGGGTGGCCGTGCAGTCGATGACCAATACCATGACTTACGACGTCGAGGCGACCGTGCAGCAGGTATACGACCTCAATGCTGCAGGCGCTGACCTGGTGCGCGTGTCTGTCAACGGCTCCAGGGCGCTGAAAGGCTTCAGGGAGGTGGTCTGGCGTTCGCCGGTGCCGCTTATCGCCGACATACACTTCGACTACAGGATGGCACTGGGAGCCGCCGACGGTGGCGCTGCGTGTGTCCGGATCAACCCAGGCAATGTAGGAAGCGACGACCGCTACCGGCGGGTGATCGAGAAGTGCCAAGAGACGGGCACGGCCATGCGCATCGGGGTCAACTCAGGGTCCGTAGAGAAGCGGTACTGGGACTTACCCAAGGCCGAGGCGCTCGTGGCGAGCGCCTTGCACAAGGTAGTAATTGCCGAAGAGATGGACTTCTTCGATTTCAAGGTCTCACTGAAAGCGAGCCATGTCCCAGAGATGGTGGAGGCCAACAAGAAGTTCCGCGAGCACTCTGATGCGCCACTGCACCTCGGTGTTACCGAGGCCGGGACCAAGCTACCCGGTGCGATAAAGAGTGCTGCGGCGCTGGGCCAGCTTCTACCCTACGGGATCGGGGATACCATCCGCATCTCGCTCGCCGAGGACCCCGTTGAGGAGATACCTGTGGCCTACCACATCCTCTCGGCTCTCGACCTCAGGCACAGGGGCCCAAACGTCATAGCCTGTCCGAGTTGCGCGCGCACGCTCGGATTTGACGTTATCGGGATGGCGGCGAAGGTCGAGGAGGGGCTCAAGCACTTCGAGGATCACTTCACTGTCGCCGTCATGGGCTGCGTAGTCAACGGTCCTGGTGAGGCCCGCGACGCGGATTACGGTGTTGCCGGGGGCAAGGACGACGGTGTGATCTTCTCCAAGGGCCAGCCTCTGCGGAAAGTTGGCCGCGACGAGATCTACGGGGCCCTCTTCGAAGAGATAGCCAAGGACGGCAGGAAGTAGTAAAGGCTCCCCTTGAAGCCCCACGAATCGGGGTTGCGGGGCTCGCTCAGGGGAGCCTCTGGAGTATCACCGACATCCCTTGCTCGTCGTACGCTCGGAGCGTTGTGGTCCGCACGTTGCCCAGAGAGGCGATCTCGAGGAGGTGGGCACTCAGGGCTTCGTCGTCAGGTGCCTCGAAGATGGTGACCATGTCGTAGGGACCGACGGTCCAGTAGGCTTGCTCCAACTTCAACCCACAACGACGATGAGGACAAGAAGCAGGGGGCAAGAGAAACAACGGCGGAGTCTCAGACGTCGACATCCTCAACTACGCCCTCGTTCTAGAGCGCCTCGAGTACGAGTTCTACCGGCGCCACCTCCAAAGGTTCAACGAGCAAAAGATCGAAGGTGACGCCATCTTCGACGGGTTTGGCAACAAGGTTCGCAGCCATATCTACGAGAACCTCGTGCGTATCCGCAACCATGAGAAGACCCTCATCAAGGTCATAAAGAGCCTTGGAGGCAAGCCTGTGGGTGATTCCGAATACGACTTCGGCGTCAAGAGTGTGGCTGACTTCGTGGCGACAGCAAAGGTGTTGGAGGACACTGGGGTGATGGCCTACGATGGGGCGATCGCCTACATCCACAGGCCTGGTTTGCAGACCGCCGGGGCGACGATCGCCACCGTGGAGGCGCGCCACGCCTCCTACCTGCGGCTGCTAAACGGGGAGGTGCCATTCCCTGAACCCTTTGACGAGCCGAAGGCACCCAGGCGGGTATGCTAGATGGTGGATCCATTCATAACCAAGAGTCCCTTCGACCTGAAGGCGTTCTGCGAGTCGCTGCCCAACGAAGTGATCGCCCTCTGAGCTAGCGTGCACCCATTGACACCGGGCCGGAGTTCCGTCGGGCTCCGGCCCTTTCCCAGCCTGATCCCGTCTGGGATGAGAAGGTGGAATTCTACTCAGGGATTCATGATCGTCGAGGTATCTGCCCTCTGCTTCGAGGAGTTGTTGCCCAAGGCGGTAGAGTGGAAATCCTTTCAGAACCGGTTGGCCCGGCGCGAGCCGGTGTCGTAGACAATTCCCGGCGGCCATGCGAACCTTGTAACCGACATACTCTGAGATATAATCGAAGGTGCTGCGAGTGAGCAAGGGGTCTTCGGGCCCGTTGCTTTTTTTATCGTTCGGAGAAGGTGAGAGAGACGGCAGGATTAGAGAGGTTGACAGAGGTAGTCGAGGGCGTACTTCCCGTGGGAACCGAGCTTGTCGAGGCCAGGTTCTCGGGAGGGCCTTTGCTCACCGTGCTCCTGGACCGAGAAGACGGGCCCGTGGACCACGAGTTCTGCTCGCGGATCGCCTCCGTCGTTGCCCCGGCGGTCGAGGCCGAGGGCTACGATGGTCCTATAGAAGTCTCGTCAGCGGGCATCGAGCGTCCGCTCACGAGGCCCGAGCACTTCCGGCGTTTCGTCGGTCATGAGGCGAAGGTCAGAATCGGCGAGCCCCTGGATGGTCGCAGGAACTTCACGGGCGTCATAGACAGGGCGGGCGAAGACGCTTTCGTGCTGAGACTCTCCGAGGGAGCTGAGGTGGAGCTGCCGTTCGGTTCCGTGACCCGCGCGAACCTCAAGGAGGACCTATACAAGTGAATACAGCATTGTTATCCGCGCTACACGAGATAGAGACGGACAAAGGCATTCCTTTCGAGACGGTGAAGGGTGTGCTCGAGGAGTCGTTACTCGCGGCCTACCAGGGCCGTGAGGGGGCTGAGGAGGAGGCGAGGGTCGTCCTCGACGAGGACACGGGCGACCTCAGGGTCATGAAAGACGGCGAGGACATAACCCCGCACGACTTCACGCGAATAGCGGCCCAGGTGATGCGCCAGACCTTCTACCAGCGTCTGAACGAGGTACACAACGAACAGCTCCTGGAGGAGTACGGCGAGCGCATGGGCGATGTCGTGACCGGCATCGTACAGCAGGCCCACAGACGCATGACGCTGGTCGACCTGGGAAGGGTCGAGGCCATCCTGCCAGCCAGCGAGCAGGTGCCGAACGAGCGCTACGAGAACGGACAGCGGTTGAAGGTGTACCTGCTGGAGATCAGGGAGGGAGGACGCGGCCCCAGCCTGACCGTGAGCCGGCGCCACGAGGGCCTGCTCAAGAATCTCTTCGAGTTAGAAGTGCCAGAGATCTACGACGGCCTCGTGGAGATAAGGGCTGTCGCCCGCGAAGCCGGGCTGCGCTCGAAGGTGGCCGTGTGGTCCAAGGAAGCCGGTGTGGATCCCGTGGGGGCCTGCGTGGGGCCGCGCGGAAGCCGCGTAAGGGCTGTGGTCTCCGAGCTCAGGAACGAGAAGATCGACATCATCCAGTGGGACCCGGAGCCGGCGCGCTTTATAGCGAAGGCCCTGAGCCCGGCGCGCGTACGCGAGGTCTACCTGGACGAGGATGAGAAACAGGCAGAGGTGATCGTACCCGACGATCAGCTCTCGCTGGCCATCGGTCGCGAGGGCCAGAACGCCCGCCTCGCCGTAAAGCTGACGGACTGGAAGATAGACATAAAGCCCGAGAGTCAGGCCACCGAGTACGAGGAAGAGGAAGAGGACTGGGAGCCTGATGAGGACTCCACGATGCACCGCTGCAGGGCCGTTCTCTCCAACGGCCGCAGGTGCGCCAATATGGCATTGCCAGGCTCGCTGTTCTGCGGTATCCCTTCGCATCAGGCACAGGCCGCGGAGTTCGAGGGCATGGTAGGTAGAGGGTAGGGGATCTGATGAGTAAACGAGTATACGAGATTGCCCGCGAGCAGTCGCTGGAGAGTAAGCAAGTGATACAGCGCCTCAAGGAGGCCGGGGTGGACGTAAAGAGCCACTCCTCCTCCGTCGAGGATAACGTCTACGAAAGGGTCTTCGGCGCAGGGCCCAGCGTCGAAACGCCCAACGGCCGCTCGACGGCCCAGGAGGCCGAGGCCCAGGAGGCCCGCGCGGATGCGGAGCGCTCGGGACACGGTGCAGCCATGGCGGAGGCGCCGGCCGAAGAGCCTATGTCCGGGCCGCAGCAGAGCCGTCCCCAGAAGAAACGCCGCAGGGTCGTTATAGACGCGAGTGCGAGGAATCGTGGCGCGCGCCCGGCAGCGCCTGCAGCCCCAGCTCCCAGTAAGGAGCCCCACCGGGCTCCCGTCGAAGAGAAAGTGCCCGACCGTAGCGGTGTGCTGGTCGAGCCGGGGGCGACAGTCAAAGATCTCGGCGAGGCCGTAGGGGTCCCTCCGACCCAGATCATCAAGGTCTTGATGGGCCTCGGTGAGATGAAGACGCTCACCCAGACCCTATCGGCCGAGGAGATAGAGCTGGTCTCCGAGGAGCTCGGTGTTGAGGTCGAGATCGGCGCGGTCGAGGAGCCCGAGCCGGTCGAGGTTACAGCAGACGACGACCCTGCCGACCTGGTCGAGAAGCCGCCCGTAGTCACGGTTATGGGGCACGTCGACCACGGCAAGACGAGCCTTCTGGACAGGATCCGACAGGCTAACGTCCAGTCCGGGGAGGCGGGGGGTATCACGCAGCACATCGGGGCCTACCAGGTCGAATCAAACGGCAGGAAGGTAACCTTTATAGACACCCCGGGCCACGAGGCATTCACGGAGATGCGGGCCCGCGGTGCGCGGGTAACGGACGTGGTGGTGCTCGTCGTGGCCGCCGATGACGGCATCATGCCCCAGACGACTGAGGCTATCGAGCACGCGAGGGCCGCCGGCGTCCCCATGGTCGTGGCCCTCAACAAGATCGACGTTCCGAACGCGAACCAGGACAGGGTTCTCGGGGAGCTCTCCGAAAGGGAGCTCGTACCCGAGGTCTACGGCGGGGATACCGTAACGGTGCCGGTTTCGGCCAAGACCGGCGAAGGCATCGATGAGCTTCTGGAGAATATCCTGCTCGTCGCCGAGCTCGAGGACTTGAAGGCGAACCCCAAGGCCCCAGCGAGCGGCTACGTTATCGAGGGGGAACGCGACCCTGGACGCGGTCCTGTCGCCACGCTGCTGTTGAGTCGCGGGACGCTCGAGAAGAGCAATGCCGTGCTCGCAGGAACGGCCTACGGTAGGGTTAGGGCGATGCTCGACTTCATGGGCAATCGTGTCAAGGAGGCAGGACCGGGGACGCCGGTCGAGATCCTCGGCCTCTCCGGTGTCCCCGAGGCGGGTACCCGCTTCGAGGTCGTCGACCACGAGCGGATCGCGCGCGACCGCGCCCAGCAGGCGGAGGAGAAACAGCGAAGGCAGGAGCTCGCGCAGGGCGGTACGCGCCGTACGCTCGAGGAGCTACTCGGCGAGGGCGGCACCCAGGACCTCAACCTCGTCGTCAAGGCGGATGTCGCCGGGTCTGTCGAGGCGCTCAAGGAGGCGCTCGCCAGACTCTCCACGGACGAGGTGCGCGTCAACATCGTGCGCAGCGGCGTCGGGGCTCTTACGGACTCTGACGTCATGCTTGGCTCGGCTAGCGACGGCATCCTGCTCGGCTTCAACGTCAGGCCCACGAATACGGCCAAGCAGGTCGCCGAGCGCGAAGGCGTCGAGATCCGGACCTACGACGTGATCTACAAGGCCCTCGAAGAGATCGAGGCCGCCATGCGCGGCATGCTCGCCCCCGATATCGAGGAGCACGAGAGCGGTACCGCCGAGGTGCGCCAGACCTTCAGGGTGCCCAACGTCGGGGTCGTCGCTGGCTGCTACGTCACGAGCGGGGAGATCTTCCGCAACAACCGCGTGCGCGTCGTGCGCGACGGCGCCGTGGTCTACGAGGGCAACATCGCCTCCCTGAAACGCTTCAGGGACGACGTCCGCTCCGTGCGCGAGGGTTTCGAGTGCGGCGTGGGCGTCGAGAACTTCAACGACGTCAAAGAGGGAGACGTGCTCGAGTTCTTCGAGACCGTCGAGGTCCCGAGGTAAAGGCGGCTTTTGTTCTGCACGGTAAGGCTGGAACTGGAGCTGCCTTTCTCTTCGAGTCTGAAGGATAAGCGACAGACGCTACGCTCCCTCAAGGACCGGCTCCGCCGCAAGAACGTCTCTGTGGTGGAGTCGGATCACCAGGACCTCTGGCAGCGGGCCACGATGGAGATCGCACTCGCCGCGGTCTCGCGCGGAGCTGCCGAGGAGAAGCGAGAAGAGCTTCGCAGGATGCTCCTCAACTACGAGGAGCTCTCGATACTGGACTGGCGCGAGGAGTTCGTAAAGCTGTGAGCGGTCGCACGCGTAAGGTAGAGTCGCAGCTGAAGGAGATCACCGGCGAGGAGGTCGCCTCGCTGTCGGACCCGCGTATCCAGGGCCTCGTTACGATCACCGGCGTCAGGGTGAGCCCTGACCTTGCCCACGCTACGGTGTTCTACAGCGTGCTCGCCGGCGAGGATGAGATGGCCGCAAACGAAGGCCTGCAGAGCGCCGCCGGCCGCATCCAGGCCGCGGTAGGGGCCCAGACGCGCCTCAAGCGCACGCCCAGGCTGCACTTCGAGCCCGACCCTGTTGTCGAGCGTGCCACCAAAATAGAAGCCGTACTGCGGGAGGTTAGGACAGATGACGACGCGCACGAAGAATAATACGCTGGCGGAGATAGCGGAGTTCTTGAAGACCCTGGACCGGGTCGCCGTAACGACTCACGTAGGTTCTGACGGCGACGCCATCGGCGCTTCGGCTGCCCTCGTGCGTCTCATGCGCCGGCTAGGAGCCACGGCCGTATTCTGCCACGCGGAAGGGGTGCCCGAGTATCTGGGCTGGCTCTTGCCCGACGAGCCCCTGCGCGAGCTTCCGCCGGATCACGACCTGCTCGTCGCCGACACATCACGCGCAGATCGAACCGGCGTGCCTGTCCCCGAAGCGGGCGCCCGCCTCAACATCGACCACCACGAGGACAACCCTCTCTACGCCGAGTACAACCTGGTTAGCCCGAGGGCCGCCGCGACGGCGGAGATCGTCGCCGACCTCTACGCCGAACTCGACGTGCCCATCGACAGGCCCGTCGCCGAGGCCCTCTACGTAGGCATCAAGACCGACACGGGCGGCTTCAACTTCCGTAACATCTCCCCTCGCGCCCACGAGCTCGTCGCCGACCTGATTCGGGCTGGCGTCGTGCCCGCCGAGGTCAACGAGCGTATCAACCGCAGGGGCAGCATCGAACAGCTCAGGATCGTCGGCGTCTCGCTCGCGAACGCCGTGCGTTATGGGGACGCCCTTATCTCCACGGTCGAAAACTCTGATTATGAGAGGACCGGCGCAACAGAGCTCGACTCGAAAGAATCCATCGACCAGCTCCGCACCGTCGCCGGTGTCGACGTCGTCGCCCACCTGCGCGAGGTGCCGCAGGGTACGAAAGGCTCCCTCCGCTCCGAGTCGGTCGACGTCGGGGAGATAGCGCGCCGCTTCGGCGGAGGCGGACACCGGCTCGCCGCCGGATACACCACGCCGCGCAGGCCCAACGAGGCCAGGGAAGAGCTTCTGGGAATACTTGAAGGCGTACTGGATCTCGGGGGCGGGCCATAACGGAGAGGGCCCTCTCAGGCGGCCTTCTGCTTGACAAGCCGCCAGGCATAACGAGTGCCAGGGCTGTCTCCGGGATCAAGCGCCTGCTCCCGAGGAAGACCAGGATCGGGCACACAGGAACCCTTGACCCCCTGGCCTCAGGCCTTCTCGTGCTCCTCGTCGGACGCGCAACCCGTCTCTCTCGCTACGTGACTTACCTCGACAAGTCATACACGGCCACCGCCCGCTTCGGCGCCGTCTCGGATACGCTCGACGCAGAAGGCAATATCACCGATCTCGACGCCCCTCTCCCTCCGGAAGAAGCTCTGCGCGACGCGCTCCCCACCTTCACGGGTGATCTCCTCCAGGTTCCACCGATGGCCTCGGCCCTCAAGCAAGGAGGCGTCAGACTCTACGACCTGCACCGCCGCGGCATCAGCGTCGAGCGGGAGGCACGTCCCGTCAAGGTACATAGTCTCGCGCTCGCCGGCCTCGACCCCACGAAAGAGATGGCCACGTTCGAGATCTCCTGCAGCAGCGGTACCTACATAAGAACCCTCATAAACGACCTCGCCAACTCCCTCGGCTCAGGCGCCTATCTTACCGCTCTGCGCCGCACGAACGTCGGACACCTCACCGTAGGTAACGCCCATGCCTCCCAAGATCTCCTCCCGGAAACCTTACATAACCACATAATACCACCAAGCGATGTGATCGCCCATCTCCCTGAGGTGGCTGTTTCAGAGGAGACGGGCCGAGGTCTGGTATGCCACGGCGGGCCCATAGAGCGAGGTCGGGTCGATGGCAGTTACCGGGTGATGTGTGGGGGCGAGCTCCTAGCGGTGTATAGGGACGACGAGGACGCTGGGCGGGCCGAGGTGGTGCTATGCGCCCCGTAGTGGTAGCCCTGGGTAACTTCGATGGCGTGCACCTTGGCCATCAGGAGGTTTTGAGGCGGGCCGTCGAGGAAGGGCGGTGGAGGGACATGAAGGTCGTTGCGGCCACCTTCCATCCGCATCCACGTGCCGTACTGGGGGCTGGCGATCCGCCGAAGCTGCTTACGCCTCTGGGGTTGCGGTCTGAGATGCTACTCCTTTACGGGGCCGATGATGTGTGGGTGATACCATTCGACGTCGCCCTTTCCAGGAAGACACCAGAGCAGTTCGTAAAGGACGTGCTGATTGGCGAGGGTGGGGCCGGGGTGGTCGTAGTCGGTAAGAACTTTCGTTTCGGGCACAAGGCTGCCGGCCACTTCGGTGACCTCCTCCGGCTCATGCGGGAAGCTGGTGGAATGGCCGTCGGCGTTCAGGTACGCGGTGGGGGCATGGAGGGCGGTATCAGCTCCACCCGCATACGGGCTCTGGTCTCCGGTGGAGATGTGACCGAGGCCGCTGGCCTCCTTGGACGTCCCTACATGCTCAGGGGTGAGGTAGTGGTCGGAGACAGGCGAGGCCGGTCGATCGGCTTTCCCACGGCCAATGTGCTGCCCCATACGGACGCTGTGATACCAGCCCGCGGAGTCTACGCAGGATTCCTCCGTTTCGGCGAAAATGAATATGCCGCATGTACGAACGTCGGGGTGGCTCCCACCTTCGGGAGGGCCGAGAGCCGTGTCGAGGCCTATCTACTCGACTTCGAGGGGGATCTCTACGGGCGCGTGGTCGACGTCAGCTTCCTGAAGCGCATAAGGGAGGAGCGACGATTCGCGGGCGTCGATGAGCTCATAGGACAGATTCGGCGCGACGTAGAAGAGGCCAGGATCATAGCTGGTGGACTGGGCTGACGGGGGGCCATTGGCGCCCGATACTAATTGATGCATGTGGTAGCATAGAGGGTCGAACGGGTTAAAACGAGAGAGAAGTGAGTAAAGAGGAGAAAGAAGAAGTTGGCTGTAGTAGAGCACAAAGAGGAGATCATTCAAGAGCACCGGACGCACGAGGGGGACACGGGGTCGCCCGAGGTGCAGGTCGCGGTGCTCACGCGGCGCATAGCCCACCTTACCGAGCACTTGCGCGAGCACAAGCACGACTACCATTCACGGCGTGGACTGCTGAAGATGGTCGGCAGGCGCCGCAGGTTACTCAAATATCTGCAGAACAAGGATGTCGAGCGCTACCGGGCGCTCATCGCCAAGCTCGGCCTACGCCGGTAGTCCGGGTAACAAGAATAACAAGAGGAGAAAACTATATGCGACTAGACATACCAGTAGGTGAGCGCTCGATCGTGCTCGAAACCGGGAAGCTAGCCAAACAAGCCGGTGGCTCGGTGACGGCGAGGCTCGGTGACACAATGATACTCTCCACGGCCACGCGCTCGCAGGCTCCGCGCCCCGGCGCGACGTTCTTACCCTTGAGCGTGGACATCGAGGAGCGCATGTCCTCGGCCGGCAAGATCCCCGGCGGTTTTATCAAGCGCGAGGGTAGGCCCTCGGAGCGGGCGATCCTGACCTCGCGCCTCACGGATAGGCCTCTCAGGCCGCTCTTCCCCAAGAACTATCACTACGAGATACAGGTAATAGGCACCGTTCTGGTCGCCGACCAGGACACCCCGTATGATACCGTAAGCATGGTCGGGGCTTCTGCGGCGCTCGCCCTCTCCGACGTGCCCTTTGACGGCCCGATCGGGGCCGTGCGCATCGGACGTTCGCTCGACGGCGAGTTCATCCTGAATCCTACCTACGCCCAGATCGCAGAGAGCGACCTGGACCTCGTGGTCGCAGGGACCAAGGAAGCCATCACCATGGTCGAAGCCGGGGCGAACGAGGTGCCCGAGAACGTCATGGTCGAGGCCCTGCAGGTCGCCCAGGAGGTCGTCAAGGCCCAGGCCGAGGCGATAGAGGAGTGGGCTCTCGAACATGGCAAAGAGAAGCAAGAGATAGAGGATACAGAGGAGAACCCCTTCCTCGCCGACTTCCGCGAGCGGTACTTCGGCCGGATGAAAGAAGGCATCGTCCAGACCGACCGGAGGGCCCGCCACGACGTGCTCGAGGAGTTGCGCGAAGAGTTGATCGAGGGCCGCGAAGAAGAGGAGATTCCTCTGATCACGTCCGCCCTCTCGACGCTCGAGAAGGAGGCTTTCCGCGCTCTCTACATCGAGGACCGCAAGCGTACGGATCTGCGTGGGCTGGACGAGATAAGGCCAACCTCAGCCGAAGTGGGCGTGCTTCCGCGGGTCCATGGAACGGGGCTCTTTACAAGGGGCGAGACGCAGGTCTTGAGCTCTCTGGCTCTGGCCGACCTCGGTCTCGCGCAGCGGCTCGACACCATCGAGCCGCAAACGGGCAAGCGCTACATGCACCACTACAACTTCCCGCCTTTCTCCACGGGCGAGACGGGACGCCTGGGGAGTCCGCGGCGGAGAGAGATCGGGCACGGCGCTCTCGCCGAGCGGGCGCTGGCACCGGTCATTCCGTCGGAGGAAGAGTTCCCCTATGCTCTACGCGTAATATCCGAGGTATTCGAGTCGAACGGTTCCTCATCGATGGCGAGCGTGTGCGGTTCGACGCTGGCATTGATGGACGGCGGCGTACCGATCAAAGCCCCTGTCGCCGGTGTTGCAATGGGGCTGGTCAAGGAGGGCGACGACTATGTCATCCTCAGTGACATCCAGGGCCTCGAGGACCATATGGGCGACATGGACTTCAAGGTCGCAGGCACGGCCGACGGCATAACGGCGCTCCAGATGGACATGAAGATCACCGGTGTTTCGGCCCAGCTCTTGCAGGAGGCGCTGGAGCAGGCGAAGGCAGGGCGTTTGCAGATACTCGAGATCCTGCGCGGCGCCATAGCCGAGCCGAGGGCGGAGGTCTCCGACTACGCCCCCAGGGTGGAGGTTATAAAGATCCCGAAGGATAAGATCGGGATGCTCATAGGGCCTGGCGGGAAGACCATCAACGCGCTACAGGAGCAGTTCGGCGTGAACATCTCCGTCGAGGACGACGGAACGGTCTTCGTTGCCGGTGAAGGAAGCATATCCAGGGATGCTGCCTCGGCGATAAACGGGATGATGAAGGATGTCGAAGCCGGTGAGATCTACACCGGCAAGGTCGTGAAGACCACCAACTTCGGGGCCTTCGTAGAGCTCACGCCGGGCCGCGACGGGCTCGTGCACATCTCGCGTCTCGCGCCGGGAAGGCAGCGGGTGGAGAGAGTCGAGGACGTCGTCAACGAGGGTGACCGTATCAAGGTGCGTGTCCTGGAGATAGACAAGCAGAATCGCATCAGCCTCGAGAAGCTGGAGGGCTAGTGGCCGACCCGAACGTAAGGCGGAAAGATCTTCCTGGGGATCTCAGGGTCTTCTCCGAGCCCCTCGCCGAAGCCACGAGCGTCTCTCTGGGGCTCTGGATCCGGGCCGGCTCCCGCGACGAGATGGACGAGGTCGCAGGCATCACCCACCTGATGGAACACATGCTCTTCAAGGGGACTCCCGACATGGATGCCCTGGGCATCGCCCAGGCCTTCGAGGGCATCGGGGCCCAGGAGAACGCGGCGACCGGCGAGGAGTACACCGTGCTCTACGCCCGCTTTCTGCCCGAGCATCTGGGGCGGGCCCTGGACATCATGAGCGACATGGTCCTTAGGCCGACGCTCGCCGATCTCGAACGCGAGCGCGAGGTGATCGTCGAAGAGATCAAGATGTACGAGGACAGGCCCGACCAGCTCGCCGACGAGTACCTGTCGTCTTTGATCTTCCACGAAGATCCCCTCGGCCGCCCGATTATCGGGTCGGCCGAGACGGTCCGCGGTGTTGACCACGATACCCTCAAGGACTTCCACAGCCACACTTACACGGCTCCCAACATCTTCGTCGTCGCCGCGGGCAAGCTCGATCCCGACGACGTCGAACGGAAGGTCGAAGAGAGGCTTTCCGGCCTTCCAGGGGGAGAGCCTTTCGTGCGGGAGGCGAGGCCGACGCCGCCGGAGAGCCGCCTTTTCTTCAGGTTCAAGGAGACGGAGCAATACCACGTCTCCATGGGCTCCCTGGGCATTCCTGCGAAGAGCGAAGACCGTTATGCGATGGCCGCATTGAATAACGTCCTTGGCGGCGGCATGAGCAGCCGCCTCTTTCAGGAGGTGCGCGAAAAGCGTGGTCTGGCATACGCCGTGTACTCCTACCACCAAGGATACTCGGACGCAGGCGCGATCAAGACCTACGTGGGCTCCACTACGGGCAACGTGGAGGAGGCGGTCAGGGTGATCGTCGAGCAACTCGGGAGGATCATGGATGAGGAGGTCGAGGAAGAGGAACTGGCGCGCACCAAGGAGCAGCTCAAGAGCTCGACCCTCCTTGCCCTGGAGAGCACCTCTGCGAGGATGAATCGCATCGGCCGCAGCGTCATAACGGGCGCGGAGCTCCTGACGCCAGAACAGATCTCCGCCCGGATCGAGGCCGTTTCCCCGCAGGACATAGCACGCCTTGCGAAACAGCACCTGAGAACAGACCAGATGTACCTCTCCGCCGTCGGGCCGAAGGAGCTCGACTTGGGAAGGTACTTGAACGGAAGCTAGTCAGCATGTCAGCACTTCAGCAAGTCGTCTTTCTCGCACACGAGCCCCGGCAGGGCCCGAAGGACGTAGCTAATTGACAAGCTTCCCGACCGAAGGGAGGAAATGCAGTTAGACAAAGAGACCTTGCAGGTCGTTCCCCTCGGGGGGTTGGGTGAGATAGGCAAGAACATGACGGCCGTGCGCCAGGCGAGCGGGATGATCCTGGTCGACGCCGGCATGTCGTTCCCTGACGAGGAGATGCCGGGGATAGATCTTGTGCTCCCTGACTTCACCTACGTGCGGGAACACGCGCACGAGTTGAAGGGGATAGTGCTCACGCACGGCCACGAAGACCATGTGGGCGCGCTGCCTTACCTCTTGCGCGAGTTCAACGTACCTGTCTACGCCACCAAGCTCACCCTCGGGCTCGTGCGCAGCAAGCTGCAGGAGTTCGGGATCAAGAGGGGAGATCTGCGCGAGGTCAAGGCCGGCGATCGGCAGAACCTTGGTGGCTTCGGGCTGGAGTTCATAGAGGTAAACCACTCCATACCCGGCGCCGTCGCGATAGCCATCAGTACCAGGGCAGGCGTGATCCTGTTCTCAGGCGACTACAAGATCGACCTTACCCCGATAGAGGGCTCGCCGATGGACCTTGGGCGCCTTGCCGAGCTTGGCAAGGAAGGAGTGCTCGCTTACTTCGGCGACTCGACGAACTCCGAGCGGCCCGGCTACGTGCCCTCGGAGAGAATCGTCGGGGATACGCTGAACGAGGTTTTCGAGAGGTCCAAGGGCCGCATCATCGTGGCCTCCTTCGCCTCACACATCCACCGCGTCAGCCAGGTTGTCGAGGCGGCCAAGAAGCACGACAGGCTCGTCGGGGTATCGGGCCGCTCCATGGTCCGTAACGTACAGATCGCCCGCGAGCTCGGCTACCTCGACCTGCCGCAGGAGATGATGGTCGACCAGCGGGACGTCAACCAGATCCCCGACTCCGACATCGTGGTCCTTACGACAGGCTCGCAGGGGGAGCCCCTGGCGGCCCTGAGCCGGATCGCAAACGGGACCCACCGCACGATCGAGGTCGGACCCGAAGACACGGTCGTAATAGCCGCGCACCCAATCCCGGGTAACGAGCGGGGCGTCTCTCGCACGATCAACAACCTGATGAAGCGCGGCGCCCATGTGTTCTACAGCCCCCTCATGCCGGTTCACGTCTCGGGACACGCCGCCCAGGAGGAGCAGAAGATAGTGCTCTCGCTACTCAAGCCGCGCTATCTCGTTCCCGTACACGGCGAGTTCAGGCATCTTCGCCACCACGCGAACACCGCGATCAGCCTCGGCATCCCCGAGGACAATATCTTCATCCTGGAGAACGGCGACTGCCTGGAGTTCATAGACGGTGAGGCCCGCCGCACCGATAACGTTGCAGCAGGCATGTTCCTCGTCGACGCGGGCGCGATCGCCGAGAGCTCCTCGGGCGTGATGCGCGAGCGCCAGCGGCTCTCCGAAGACGGCATGTTTATCGTGGTGGCCCGCATAAACGCCCAGAACGGCCAGCTTCTCGGACCCCCCGATGTCATCTCCCGCGGCTTCGTCAGCCCGCAGAGTGCCAACGGCCTCGTCGACCAGTCCATCGAGGTGGTCAGCCAGACGCTGGAACAGACCGCGAGCCACCGCGTCACAGACTGGGGCGAGCTGAAGAACGCTATTCGTAAAGACCTCTCCAGCTTCCTCTCCGAGCGCACGGGTAAACGCCCGATCATCCTGCCGCTAATAGTTGAGGTTTAGATCTAACCCTGTACTACACCTTGCGGTTGACGGTGGGCTAGAGGCTCATGGGCTAGACTTAAGGCGTGGCTACAGGCAAGCGGGCGCCAAAGAAGACAACGAAGAAGCGCTCCTCCGGCAGGGGCAAGGCGGCGCGCAAGGGTGCCTCGCCCTTGGCCCGCGTGCGCGATGGCCTTTCCGGGGCGGTGACCAGGGAGGCTGTCGGGATATTCCTACTGGCCGTTGGCCTGTTCTTCGGCGCCGCGTTCGCGAGTGGACGGGGGGCTTTCCTCGGGGATGCGGGATCCTTTGTAGCAGCCCAGCTCTTCGGGAGGGTTGGCCTCGCACTCGCCCCGCTCGCGGCGGTGGCGGGCCTGCTCCTTTTGCTCGGCCGTCTGAGAGGGGGGGCCGTCGCCGGCGCCGCTCTCTTGCTGCTGGCCGGCGCGGCCACCTTCGCTGCCACCCTGCCACCGAGACATCTGTTCTCCGCCGGGCACTATCCCCAGGCCGGGGGCATTCTAGGAAGTGGACTCTACGCAGGCGTGCAGTGGGCAGCAGGTGCCATCGGGGCTGCGCTTGCCATGGCGCTGCTCTACGCCGTCGGCCTGTCCCTGCTCACCGGCGTTAGCTTTGCCACGGTGCTGGCCGCGCTCAAGACCGTAGGCGAGAAGGTCGTGGGCCTAACCCGCGGGCTTTGGGAAAGTAGAAGGGAGAGGCCACATCAACCCGCGAAGCCCAGCCGTAGCGACGCTGCGAAGGTTAGCGAGCCGGCTGACCTGGATGGGTGGTCCATGAACGAGGGGGTGCCCGCCGAGCTTGAAAGAGGGGAGTCGGAGAGTGCGCCAACCAGAGAGTTCGAGGTCGTCCTACCCGAGCGCGGGTCTGTACAGGGCTTCAACGAAGAGAGGCAGCTTGCACCCGGCGAGTACACTCCGCCGCCGTTCTCCATACTCAGTCTGGGGCATGGGGATCCCGAGCACGACGCCGAGGGTACGAGTCGGAGGCTCACCCTGGCGCTCTCCGATCTCGGGGTCGAGGCCCACGTGGTGCGCGCCGTGGTCGGCCCGCGGGTTACGCGTTACGAGCTACGCCTCGGTAGCGGGGTCAAGGTCGGCAAGGTCAGGAATCTACAGCAGGATATCGCCTATGCTCTCGCGGCGACCGAGGTCAGGATACTCGCCCCGATTCCGGGCAAGAGCGCGGTCGGGGTCGAAGTGCCAAATACCAGGCCGGCGAAGGTTACGCTCGGGGACGTGTTCCAGGCATACCCCGACGCCAACGACTGGACCCTTCCTGTAGGACTGGGCAAGGACATCTCAGGGCGGGCCGTTTTCTTCGACCTCTCCGAGATGCCGCACCTGCTCGTCGCGGGGACC
>JAJNDJ010000089.1 GCA_021156345.1 Rubrobacteraceae bacterium
CCCCCCGCTGTCGAACCGGCGCATCCCCCGATGAACATGAGCAGGATGAGAGTGATCTGGGCTGCCGCGTCCCACCGGTCGAAGTCAGCTGTTATGAATCCCGTCGTGGTGATAATGCTGGAGACCGCGAACGCCGAGTCCCTGAGCGCCCTGCCCCAGGAAGCCCCGTAATCGCCTTCCAGGACGAGGATCCCCCACATGAAGATCGAGGCCGCCGCGATGATCCCGAGGTAAGCCAGCAGCTCCCTGTCGAGCAGGACGTCGAGCCGGCGCCGGGTGTAGAGCAGGTAGTAGAGCGAGAACGAGACGCCCGATGCCACCATGAAGAAGCCTATAATCGCCTCTATGGCGAGTGAGTCGTAGAAGCCAACCGACGCGGTCTTGTTGCTGAAACCCCCCGTCGCAACGGTACCGAACGTATGGACCACGGCGTCGTAGAGTGGCATCCTCGCCAGTAGCAGCGCGACGGTCTCGGCGGCTGAGATGGCGAGGTAGATTACCACGAGGGCCTTGGCCGTGTCCGCGATGCGGGGCGTCAGGCGAGGCTGTGTGAGCCCTGACATCTCAGCGCCGATCAGACGGGCAGCCCCGACGCCGAGCAGCGGCGCGACCGCGACGAAGAGGACCACGATCCCTATCCCCCCGAGCCAGTGGGTCATGCTCCGCCAGAGGTACCCTCGACGAGAAAGGGCGTACCGCCGAGCAGGGCGGCGAGCGTCCAGGCCAGCGTTACGGAGAGGTAGACATCCCTGTTCGACACGTACTCGGGCGCGCGGCCCCGGGGCCTGGAGAGGCGAAAGCCAACGATGCCGGTTGCCAACATCAGCGTTGCAGGAAGCAGGAAGCTCGCCCACGTACCGTCGCGGTAGAGCAACGAGAGCGCGAGGGGGACCAGGAGCGCCAGCCCTAGGGCCAGGATCACACCGGCGTTCACCCTGATGACAACCCTCGGGTTCAAAGACTAGGTGGCGAAGAGGTTCTCGACCTCTTCCACGGCATCCTCGATGGTGAACACCACGGCGTCGTCGCCTGGCCTGAGAACTTCCTTGCCCGTCGGGATGATAACTGCCCCATTGCGCAGTAGAGCCCCCACGATGGCGCCTTCGGGGAAACCTACTTCCGAGAGCGGGCGGCCCGCGACCCTGCATCGCTCGTGGACCCTGAGCTCGATCATCTCGGCCCCGCTTGCCAGCAGGGCTACGTCTATGACTTCACCCTTGCGCACAAAGCGGAGTATCGCCTCGGCCGCTAGCATCCTCGGTGAGATCGTCAGGTCCACCCCGAGTGCGTCCGCGAGCGGCGCGAACTCGCCGCGGCTTATACCAGCGATGGTCATGCGGGCACCCAACTGGCGGGCGTACATGGCGGCCAGGAGGTTGGCCCTGTCGTCCCCCGTGACGGCTACGAAGGCGTCCGTACGGTCCACGCCCTCCTGGAGCAAGAAGTCGCGGGAGATCCCCTCGTCGTGAAGCACGAATCCCTTCCTGAGCTGAGAAGCCACGTAGCGCGCCCTGCCCTCGTCCCTCTCTATGACCCTAACCGACATACCTGCCTTCTCCAGCGAGAGGGCCAGCCTCAACCCGATACGCCCTCCGCCGTAGATGGTCACATCTCTTACCGGCGCCGTGTCCGTAGCCAGAGCGCCCACGGCCTCGGAGATCTGCCTGCGGCCGCTGATCAGGAGGACGTGATCCCTCTTCTCCAGCACCGTTCCGCCTCTTGGCACGAGCGCCTCCCCACGCCTAACGACACCGACGATGAGGCTGTCGTTAGGCAACCTCACGTCGCGCAGAGCGCGGCCAACGGCCTCCGAGCCCTCGTTCAGGATTACCTCGGCCACCTCGATAGTGTCCTCGGCGAAGCTGTCTACGTTGATCGCACCAGGCACCAGCAGCGCTTCCTTGATCTCCAGCGCCGCCATCTGCTCCGTATGGATTATGAAGTCGATCCCAAGCATCTCCCTGGCGAACGGCTCTCCCACCTCGTAGTAGTCGGGGTTATGTATACGCGCCACGGTGCGGGAGACGCCCTGGGACTTCGCCGCCAAACACGCGATGATGTTCACTTCGTCTGAGTTACTGGCCGCAACGAGCAGGTCGGAGCCCTTGATGCCGGCTTCGTTGAGCAGCTTGGGGTTGGCGCCGTTACCGGCGATCACCAGCGCGTCGAGCTCCTCGGCAGCCTTTTCCACGAGTATCTCGTCCCTTTCGACGAGCACGACGTCGTGCCCTTCGTGCGAGAGCATACGCGCCGTGTTGAGCCCCACCTCCCCGGCTCCTATGATCACTGTGTGCAAAGCGTAAAACCTCCTGCTAACCGTCGGGCTGTACGAGTGGGGAGCTGTCCAGGTCCTTTCGGGTTCCTCCGACCACGAGCACGTCCCCATCGTGCAGTACGCTGTCGCCGTAGGGCAGGGTTCCTGGTCCGCCCTTCGGCTTGAGGGCCAGGACCGTGAGGCCCATCTTCTGCGAGAGGTTTAGTTCGGAGAGGGATTTGTGGAGCCACGCTCTCGGGACCTGGGCTTCGATCAGGGCCTCGTCTTCTCCGAGGTCGACGTAGTCGAGCAGAACTGGCGAGGCCATCGTCCTGGCGAGTTGCTCTCCTATCTCTCGCTCGGGCTGTATCACTCTGTCGGCGCCCACCCTCTCGAGCACCCTCGCGTGGATACCGCCCGTGGCCCGTGCCACGATCCTTGGTACTCCGGCCTCCTTCAAGGTGGTCGTCGCGAGGATGCTGGCCTCAATGTGGTTCTCGCCAATCATGAGGGCTGCGGCGTCGAAGCCTTCTACGTTCAGGCCCCGCATGGCATCCTCGTCCGTGGCATCCGTGGCAACGAGGTGAACGTTCGGCAGGTCGTCCGCGAGGCTCTGTATCACGCTTTTACTGTTGTCTATGGCGAGTACTTCGTGCCCCAACGAGTCGAGGGTGGCGACCATGGAGATACCAAGACGCCCCAGGCCGACGACGACGAACTGCTTTTTCATCGGCCGCCGACGTGGATCGCTGGTCGCCGCTCAGGGTTCGGCTCCGCCTCACGTAGTACCTCGTGCGCCACGTAGGCGAGGCCCAGGGCGGGGCCCTCGCCGTTCGGACCGAACTCGCTCTCCGGTATCAGGAGAGTCGTCACGAAGCTCGTGGTCATCAAGTAGAAGCACATGATCAGGGCTGCAGCCAGGAGCATCCTGCGCGTATTCTGTATGTGTCCCTCCGGGCGTTTGGGGTCGTCATCGGCGTCTCCGCACACTAGCGGCATCATGCTCACGCCGGTCTCGACGAACCCTGCCCGTGCGGGCTCTCCGCCGCGACACATGGGCAACATCCCAAAGAGCGTCAACAGTACGATCAGCAGCGTGGCGATGGGTGACAGCGGGCCGGCCGTGGCGACCGCGATCCCCGGTATGTAGCCCAGGGTTGAGAAATAGTCCACGCCGGTCAGGCATACGACCTGCCACCATACATGCTGATCTTCTCCCTGGCCTCGGGTCCATGCACCACTTCGATGCGCTCCTCTAAGAGCAAGCGCACGAATTGCCTGCCGGTATGCTGCGTCGAAACGGCGGAGCCGGCCACTACGCCTCTACCCCGGTCGGGGAGGCACGGCTTGCCTGGGTTGGACGATGCCCGTTCATGGTGAGCCCAGGAAGTATAGGATATCGGAGATCAAGGGGACAGGACCTCGTTCGTCCTCAAGATCTCCCTGTGCTTCAGTCCAGGCCCAACGTCTCGGCGACTAGCTGGGCTACCTCGGATGGATTCGTCGCTGCCCTTATGCCCGCCTCCCTCAGCGCCTCGCTCTTGGCCTCAGCCGTGCTCTCGCCGCCAGAGACGATGGCGCCAGCATGTCCCATGGTCTTGCCCTCCGGGGCCGTAAAGCCCGCGATGTAGGCTACGACGGGGATGCTCATCTCGCTTTTGACGTACTCCGCCGCGAGCTGTTCCGCATTTCCCCCTATCTCCCCGATCATCACGGCGCACTCTGTCTGGGGATCGGCCTCGAACTTGCTGAGGATCTCGATGAAGTCAGTACCTATTATGGGGTCGCCGCCTATCCCGACGGCGGTGCTCTGCCCGATCTCCCTCTGCGTGAGCTCGTTGACGATCTGGTAAGTTAGCGTGCCGCTGCGGCTTACGACGCCGACGTTGCCAGGCATAAAGATATCCTTCGGCATTATTGAGACGTTCGCCTTCTCCGGAGATAGAACTCCAGGACAGTTCGGCCCGACGAGGGTCGCGTCCTTGGTCCCCAGGTAGTTTGCCACCCGCATCATATCGTGGACGGGGATGCCTTCTGTGATGCAGCAGATGGTCGAGAGTCCGGCGTCCAAAGACTCGAAGATGGCGTCGGCTGCGAAGGGTGGGGGGACGAAGATTATGCTCGCGTTCGCGCCCGTCTCTTCGACGGCCTTCTCGACGGTGTCGAAGACAGGGACGTCTTCGTAGTCCTGCCCGCCCTTGCCCGGCGTCACCCCTGCGACCACCCTGGTGCCGCTCTGTAGCATCCTTGCTGTGTGGAACGCGCCTTCCCTGCCCGTTATGCCCTGAACGAGGAGCCGCGTTCCATCGTCTACGAGTATCGCCATGAAGTTATCTTCCCCCTGCTCTAGCGAGCTCTACCGCCCTGCGGGCCGCTTCCAGCATCGTCTCCTCTGTAACCACGTTCTCCGGTGTGTTCTCAGCGAGGATCCGGCGTCCCTCTTCGGCGTTCGTGCCGTCGAGCCTGACGACGATGGGGAGCGTGAGCCCTGTCCGCTCTATGGCCGACAGCAACCCCCGCGCCACCTCGTCGCCGCGTGTTATGCCGCCGAAGATGTTGAAGAGCACGCTCCTGACCTGTTCGTTGGAGGTGACGATATCGAGGGCGGTCGAGATCTGCTCGGCGTCTGCCCCGCCGCCAACGTCGCAGAAGTTGGCAGGTTCGCCGCCGGCTTGGGCGACGACGTCCAGCGTGCTCATCACCAGCCCAGCCCCGTTGCCCAGGATGCCGATGTCGCCGTCGAGTTTGACGTACTGCAGCCCGACCTCCTGCGCCCGTTCCTCCAGCGGGTCTGCGGCTTCGACGTCGTGCAGCCCGGCTATGTTTTCATGCCTGTAAAGACTGGAGTCGTCCACCGTTACCTTGGCGTCCAACGTCAAGACGCGCCCCTCCGCCGTAACGACGAGAGGGTTGATCTCCACCAGGTTCGCGTCGAGACCTTCGAAGGCATCGTACAGGTGCGAAAGCACCATGCCTACTCCCTTCGCGACGTCTCCTTCCAGCCCCGCGGCGAAGGTGATCTCGCGCACCTGGTAGGGAAGAAGGCCGAGGAGTGGGTCTACGTGGAGCCTGACGATTGCCTCGGGGTTCGTCTCTGCGACCTCCTCGATCTCCACCCCACCCTCTGTGGAGAACAGGATCAGGGGCTGTTTCGCCGTCCTGTCTACTGTGATGGAGAGGTAGAATTCCCTGTCTATCTCCTCTCCATGCTCGACGTAGACGCGTCCCACGGTGTGCCCGCGGATCTCCATGCCGAGGATCTGCCCCGCCGCCTCTTCGGCCTCCCGCGGGCTGTCCACCACCTTGATGCCGCCGGCCTTGCCGCGCCCTCCGGTAAGGACCTGGGCTTTG
>JAJNDJ010000090.1 GCA_021156345.1 Rubrobacteraceae bacterium
CGGAGCACGCCCCATCGTGCCGCACGACGCGGAGAAGACCGCTATGGGCTGGCCTGTGGAGCCGGAAGGCCTGACGGAGATACTGGTCCGGATCAAGGAAGACTATGCAGACCTGCCCATCTACGTCACCGAGAATGGGCGGGCCGTCCACGACTACATTGACCCCGAGGGCGACGTGGATGACGAGGAGCGTGTCTCTTACCTGGACGCCCACTTCAGGGCTGCCCACGAGGCAATGGAGCAGGGCGTCGATCTGCGCGGTTACATGGTCTGGTCTTTCCTGGATAACTTCGAGTGGGCCGAAGGGTACTCCAAGCGGTTCGGGATAGTGTTCGTGGAGTACGGAACGCAGCGCCGCGTCCCCAAGTCGAGCGCCCGCTGGTACTCTGACGTTATCCGGCGCAACGGGCTGGAGTAGAGAACATTCCGGAAAGGACGGGACTTTGGAATATAGAGACCTCGGGCAGACAGAGATGCGCGTAGAGGTATAGCCGCCTTTGGAGACCGAAACAGACGTTTTGATCGTCGGTGGGGGACTGGGGGGTGTGGCTGGTGCCCTGGCGGCGTTGCGTCTGGGCCGGAGGGTCGTGCTCACCGAGGAGTCGGATTGGATCGGCGGCCAGCTCACCGCCCAGGGAGTCCCGCCGGACGAGCATCCCTGGATCGAGGAGATGGGCTGCACGGCGAGCTACCGCCGCCTGAGGAACGGAATAAGGGATTTCTACAGGCGTAACTATCCCCTCACTGCCGAAGCCCGCGACCGGGAACACCTGAATCCCGGAGATGGGCTGGTGAGTCGTCTCTGCCACGAGCCCCGTGCAGCCCTCGCCGTCCTCGAGGGGATGCTCGCCCCCTACCGCTCCGGACGCCGGTTGCGCGTGATGCTTCGCCATCGGCCCGTCGCGACAGAGAGCGAACAGGATCTCGTCAGGACCGTTACCCTTCTCGATGAGGAGACTGGCGACCTGCTTACCGTCCACGCCGGCTACGTGCTCGACGCGACCGAGCTCGGAGACCTGCTGGAGATGGCCGGTGTAGAGCACGTGGTCGGTGCTGAGAGCCAGGATGAGACCGGAGAGCCCCACGCGGTGCCGGGAGATGCGAACCCTTTGGATCAGCAGGCGGTGAGCTGGTGCTTTCCCCTCGACTACATGCCAGGCGAGGACCACACGATAGACAAGCCCCAAGATTACGACTTCTGGCGCGGCTACCGGGCGAGTTTCTGGCCAGGCCCGCAACTCTCCTGGACTGACGTCTCCCCCGACACCTTGCAGCCCCGCAACCGCGCGATCTTCCACGAGGAACCCTTCTTCGCCGGGCGTGACGGCTCCGACCTCTGGCACTACAGGCGCATACTCGCCCGCGAGAATTTCTCCGAGGGCCTGCTCGAAAGCGACATCACCCTGGTCAACTGGCCGCAGATAGACTACTGGCTAGGCCCACTCGTAGGCGTGGGAGCAGCCGAGAGACACGAACATCTGCAACGCTCGCAGCAGCTCAGCCTCTCGATGCTGTACTGGATGCAGACCGAGGCGCCCAGGCTCGACGGTGGCGCAGGGTACAGGGGCCTGCGACTTCGTTCCGACGTCGTCGGTACCAGGGATGGCCTCGCCAGGTGTGTTTACGTGCGCGAGAGCCGCCGCATCAGGGCCGAGTTCACGGTGCTGGAGCAGCACGTGGGCGTCGAGGCGCGAGGCGGGTCGAGGGGAGCACAGTACTTCCACGACAGCGTGGGCATCGGCGCCTACCGCATAGACTTGCATCCCAGCGCCGCAGGCCGCAGTTACGTGGATGTGAGCAGCTGGCCGTTCCAGATCCCGCTCGGCGCCCTGATCCCGGTTCGAGTCAGGAACCTGCTACCGGCCTGCAAGAACCTGGGGACCTCCCACATCACCAACGGTTGCTACAGGCTGCATCCCGTCGAGTGGAACGTCGGTGAGGCCTCAGGAGCGCTCGCCGCCTACTGCCTGAATAAAGACCTCCTCCCGAGGCAGGTATACGATCGAGCGGAAAGCCTGGAGGACTTCCAGCGCTTGCTCGTTGACGTCCTGGGGTTCGAGTTGGCCTGGCCGGAACCGCAACGCTACGAGTCCCTTTGAGGAAGATGCCGGATCTCCGGCCGGGACCCGTCGAACGAATTGCCCTTGCCTCTAGCAGAAAGGGGACCGTACCTTGATCCCGACGCCGCGACCCGAGTACCCACGCCCGCAACTGCGCCGCCGGGACTGGAGGAATCTGAACGGCGAGTGGAGCTTCGCATTCGACGATTCCGATGTCGGCCTCGCCAACGGCTGGCAAAGTGTTACCCCCGAGGACCTGCGCTCCGGTAACCCGCCGTTCGACCGGAAGATAATCGTCCCCTACTGCTACCAATCGAAGCTCTCCGGCATCGGGGAGACGGCCTTCCACGATGTCGTCTGGTACGCCCGCGCCTTGGAGTACGCGTCGGCGGGCGACGAGCGTCTCCTGCTCCACTTCGGCGCTGTGGACTACCGCGCGACGGTCTGGGTGAACGGTACGCAGGTAGCCTCCCACGAGGGCGGACACACGCCATTCTCCGCCGACGTGACGCACGCCCTCGCGGGTGAAGCCGGGGATAACGTCGTGGTAGTACGGGCCGAAGACCCAAGTCGAGACGTGACTACGTGTTCGCGCCGAGGTACATTATCGAGGGTGTCTCCCGCAGTGGTCTCAAGGGATAGTTTCGAGGTCTTGTGTAACAAGGAAGCCGGCGTTCTATGGTGAGGATCGAGCTGCTGCCCAGAGAAACAATGGAGGATTACAACATTGAAGAAAGAGCAGGCGAGCATGGAAGATGGACGCTACATGATCTTCTACACGTTCGACGACCCTGAGGTTGAGGACACTGAAGAGGACGAAGAGGATTGAACCAGCTCCGCTGGGACCCGACACTCCGCGAGTGGGTGGCCTACGCCACCCACAGGCAGGACCGCACGTTCTTGCCACCGGCGGAGTACTGCCCGCTGTGTCCGACGAAGCCCGGCGGCTTCCCGACTGAGGTGCCCAGGGAGCACTACGACATAGTCGTCTTCGAGAACAGGTTCCCCTCTTTCGCACCGAATGCTACTGAACCCGATGAGAGCGGCAGCGACCTGACGCCAACGGCCCCAGGTCGTGGCATCTGCGAGGTCGTCCTCTACTCGGACGACCACGACGCGACTCTTGCGACCATGAGCGAGAGCCGCATCAGGAACCTCATCGAGGTCTGGGCCGACCGTTACAGAGAACTTGGAGCCAGCGAAGTGGTCGAGTACGTCTTCATCTTCGAGAATAAGGGCGAGGCCATAGGTGTGACCCTACACCATCCGCACGGCCAGATCTACGGCTACCCATTCATTCCACCGCGTCCCGCGAAGGAGCTGGAGGCGGCCCGCGAGTTCAGGACGCAAAACGAGGGTCATTGCCTGCACTGCGACCTAATCTCCCAGGAGCACGAGGACGCCCGCAGGGTATTGACCAAGGGCGAGCACTTTACGGCTTTCATCCCTTTCTATGCCCACTTTCCCTACGAGGCGCACGTCTACTCCCGGCGCTGCGCATCCTCAATAGCAGACCTCGAAGGCGCGGAGGTCAGGGACCTGGCGTCCGTTCTCAAGCGGCTGCTCGTTGGGTACGATTCCCTTTTCGGCTTCTCACTCCCCTACATGATGGTCATGCACCAGGCCCCGACGGACGGCGGGACCTACGAGGGCATCGCCCACTTCCACATCGAGTTCTACCCGCCGAACCGCACCGCGGACAAGCTGAAGTACCTCGCCGGTAGCGAGACCGGGGCGGGCGCGTTCATCATGGACGTTCTGCCGGAAATGACCGCCGAGACCCTGCGCGCGAAGATAGAGGGCTCGTGAAGGTCCTGGTGACAGGCGGGGCTGGCTACATCGGTAGCGTCGTCGCCTCCCAGCTCGTCGATGCGGGCCACGAGACGGTCGTGCTCGACGACCTCTCCAAGGGACACAGTGAGGCTGTCCCCGACGGGACGCGCCTTCTCCAGGGAAACCTCATGGACGCAGGGTTCGCCAGCGAGACGCTCTCCGAGGGCTTCGACGGCGTGCTCCACTTCGCGGCGCTCTCGCTCGTCGGCGAGTCCGTAGAGCAGCCGGAGATCTACTACCGCAACAACGTTTGCGGGACGCTCAACCTCCTGGAGGCGATGAGCGAAGTAGGTACAGGACGGTTCGTCTTTTCGTCGACGGCCGCCGTCTATGGGGAGCCGGAGGAGGTGCCGATACATGAATCGGCCCCGACCCTGCCTACCAACCCTTACGGCAGCTCCAAGCTAGCCGTGGACCGGCTCATCGGCGCCGTTTGCGGGGCTCGTGGGCTGTCAGCGACGAGCCTTCGCTACTTCAACGTAGCGGGTGCGAGCGGCAGGTTCGGGGAGGACCACCATCCTGAGACGCACCTGATCCCCCTCGTCCTCAAGGCCGCGGCGGAGGGCTCGTCCGTTAAGATCTTCGGAACCGACTACCCCACGCGCGATGGCACAGCCGTACGCGACTACATCCACGTCGAAGACCTCGGCCGCGCCCATCTGCTGGCGCTGGAGGCGGCCGGACAAGGAGAGCACAGTGTCTACAACCTGGGCAACGGCGCCGGCTACTCTGTCAGGGAGGTTGTCGAAGCCGCCCGTCGCGTTACAGGCAAGAGCATAGACGCCGTCGAGGCGCCGCGGCGGGCGGGGGACCCGCCTACGCTCGTGGCCTCCAGCGAGAAGATACAGGCCGACCTCGGCTGGAAACCCGAGAAGCCGGAGCTGGAAACCATGATCTCCGACGCCTGGACCTGGATGCGAGACCATCCCAACGGGTACGGGTAGGAGCCTGCCTTGCGAGAGATAGAACATAGGGCGGCAAGCGCGTACAGGGAGACATTCGGCGAGGAACCCGGGGTCGTGGCCAGCGCTCCGGGCCGCGTGAACCTGATAGGGGAGCACACGGACTACAACGGCGGCTTCGTCCTTCCCTGCGCCATCGACCGCCGCATCGCCGTCGCAGTAGGTGGCGGTAGAGGCGGGTTTCAAACCCGCCTCTACTCCGCGGACTTCGACGAAACCCGTCAGATAGACGACAAAGACTCTTCCTGGGCCGATTATCCGCGCCCGGTGACGTGCCGCTCGGCTCGGGGCTCTCTTCGTCTGCGGCCATCGAGGCCGCCACAGCACTCGCCCTGGATGCGTTCTTCGGGCTTGGGATCGGACGCACCGACCTCGCTATCATCTGCCAGCGGGCCGAGAACGACTACGTAGGAGTTGGAACAGGCATAATGGACCAGTATGC
>JAJNDJ010000091.1 GCA_021156345.1 Rubrobacteraceae bacterium
CGGGATTGAAGCGATGATGACACGGCGAACGACCTTGGTGCTCACAGCGGGGTTAGCCGTTGTACTGCTTTGGTTTCTGGCAGGGTGCAGAGTTGCCGACCAGCTGCACAATGCTGAAGACCCTGATATTGGGCTGCGGGCGTCGTCCGCCGGTAACGGTAGCAGCGGGGGCGACCTGCACACCGGGATTTCGAACGGCAAGATAGCCTTCATAAGGCACTCTGACATCTACGTGATGAACTCCGACGGCACCGGCCAGACCAACCTCACCAGGACGAAGGCGGGGGTCAGAGGTTGTGTGTGGTCTCCGAATGGCAAGAAGATAGCCTTTGTCGCTGCTAGGTCCGCCGGGGAGCGCTCCCTCGATATCTTCGTGACCAATGCCGACGGCACTGGGGAGACTAACCTGACCAGGACGAAAGCTAGCACAGAAGCCGCCCCTTCGTGGTCGCCCGACAGCAAGAAGATAACCTACCTGAGAGGCAGCGATCCCAGCGGCGAATTATTCACCGACATCTACGTGACGAAGTCCAACGGCACCAGTCAGACAAGGCTCATCAAAGCCAGAGACACAAAGTACTTCGAAGCTGGCTTCGAATCGCCGGAATGGTCGCCCGATGGCGAGAAGATAGCCTTCATCAGAACAACCAGAGTAGTCCCTGACGAGAGCGCTCCTTCCTCCGCGGCACCCGCCACTGGACCGAGTGGCCTCTACACGATGAATCCCGACGGCACAGCTCTAAGGAAGCTGTCCAAGGAGATGTCATACGCTCAATCGCCTCTGTGGTCTCCCGATGGAAAGCAGTTAGCCTTTAGCGGACCCGAACAAAAAGCATACGTGGTGAACGCAAACGGCACGCAGGTGAGGGAGCTACTGCCGAATGTACGGTCCTCCTATATCGATTCGTATGCTTGGGCACCCGATGGCAAGGAGATAGCCTTCGCAGCGGTGAGTTACCGTGGGGAGCTCGATATCTATATGATAATCGCTGACGGCACTGGCCAGACCAACCTCACCAGTACCAGGGATAGCATAGAAGACGAGCTCTCTTGGTCGTCCGATGGTAAGCGGATAGCCTTCACGAGAGGTGATGTAGGTGATGTTCATGGTGACCAGGGTGTCTACGTGATGGACGCAGATGGAACCGGACAAAAGCGTATTGCTAACAACGCGAGTAGCCCTTCCTTCGCGCCCTGGGATGGAGAGTAGATGAGGCCCCTGTACCTACCCTAAGTCCTTACCTTGTGGTGGAGGGCCGTACAGCTCAAGGATTCTGATTGATAGTTGAGCTTGTTCTCGCTGCCGAAGATGGCTATGCACAGTACTAAGGTATCCAGCCTTCACACTCCCGAGCAGTATTTCCTGATGGCACTGCCCTCTGCGTTGCTGCACAAAGGCGCCGAAGTACATCCGTGGTCTCTTCGTGCTCTATAGATATCCCTGCAAATCGTCATTTTTCTCGAGGAGCCGAGGGGATTCGAACTCCTGACCTCCGCCGTGCAAAGGCGGCTCGAAACTTTGCTGGAGATTTCCAGGGTTTGCAAAATGCCTGCAAATAGCTGCATTTCGTACTGACACATTTCCAAGGATTTCACGAGATTTTCTCAGCTTGCTGCACTAAGATCACCCTCCAGAAACACACCGAGAAATCCCTCCGACAGCACCTCGTTCTCTCCTTTCTTGGTCATCTTGTCCCTCATCCTCGCCTGCATTCCTGTTTGCTCCTCCTCCACTTTGGAAGCCATAGATCTTGCGCCTACGCCAGATATGCTATGGGGTGGTCGGCTTGTGTACATCTGCCAGGCGGAGTATTTGCGCGTACTCCGATTGGAGTATTTTTCGCCCCTAGCGCGTACTCTCTGAGGCTGCTACTGGGGCCGGTCCCGTTGAGCAGGGCGGCTTCGATCACCTGCTTAAACTCCTCTATGTGGCATGGCCACAACACCAGGTCTACCAGTTCTTCTCGCCCGTTTTGTGAGGAGTCGGAGACCGTAACAAGTTCCAACACCGGAATCCTCGCTGTCGCTGGAGTGCCCCTCACGGCACTAAGGAAGGCGATCCGGCGCTCGGTGCTCATCCTGGGCGTGAAGGTAACTAGCCTGACCTGATCGAGCAGTTCGTACAGTTCGTCGGTGAAGGATCCATTTAAGGATCCGTTGAGGAAGCACGCAGCATAGCCAATACTCTGGAGCTGGCGCTCCAGTGCCCGCTGTCGTATCAACCCCGTCTTCGATGAGGGTGCCCATTGAACCGTTGGGTAATCGCAACCGCGTCAGTAACGATGATGGCCGGGTTGCTGCACAGACTCATGCAGAGCTCTGGCGCGCGGTTGCGCTACACGGTAATCCAGTCACGTTCGACAGCGTAACGCTTTAGGACGGCCTCTTCCGGTTCGACACCGAGGCCGGGACCATCGGGTACAGTGACACGGTTGTGCTCGTAGTAGGCGCGCAGGCCACCGACATCCTCGGCAAGCATGATCGGTCCGCCCATCTCCACTGTCGCAGCGTTGTGAAGCGCCAAGGCGAGGTGCAGGCCGGCCGCCGATGCCACTGAAGATTCGACCATGGTCCCTATCTGGCAGCCTACTCCTGCGGTCTCGGCGACGGCGTCGAGCGTCAGCGCGGCCAGCAGGCCGCCGCACTTCATCAGCTTGATGTTGATCAGGTCGCAAGCCCGCAGTCGAACCGCTCGCAGGGCGTCGTGAGCGTCCAGTACAGCTTCGTCGGCCATCACCGGCACCCCGCACAACCGGCGCACCTCGGCCATGCCTTCGAGGTCGCGCCGGTCGACCGGCTGCTCGACGTACTCGGGATCGTAGGTGGCGATGCCCCTCACGGCGCCGACTGCCGCGCCAGCTGTGCGCCAGCCTCCGTTGACATCAATCTTGATCCCGATGTCCGGCCCGACCGCCTCGCGCACGGCCGCAACCCGCCGCACGTCGCCCCTGATGTCGCGGGCTTCCCCAACCTTGAGCTTGACCGTGCGGAAGCCTGCCGCGACGAACTGTGTAGCGTCGATGGCCATCGCCTCAGGCGACTTCAGGCTTATGACCCGGGAGATGGACAAGGCTTCCCTAGCGCGCCCGCCTAGAAGCGCCCAGACTGGCAGGCCGGCGACGTGACCGGCGAGGTCGTGCAGCGCGATGTCGAGCGTGGCCTTCGCGGTCGGCGCGCCCGCGACCCGCGATCCCAGCAGCCGCATGGCGGTGGAACGATCAAGCGGGTCCCGCCCCAGCAACACCGGGGCGAGGTGGCGTAGCGTGGCGACGACTCCCTCGAAGGTCTCGCCGGTCACATGCGGGTCGGGGGTCCCTTCTCCCCAGCCGGTCAGCCCCCCGTCCGTCTCCAAACGCACCAACACGGTCGCCAAGTCCGGAAACGTGCCGTAGGAGACGACGAACGGCTCGAGCAGGGGCAGCTTTACGGGTACGATCTCTACACCGGTGATTCGCACTGTGCCTCCTCGAATACGTTCGACCGCAGAAATTCAGGTTACAGTACTCAGTCTCACCCGACCACGAAATCGCGTTCGAGCACATAGTAACCATGGGGTTCACCGCGCCGACCAGCGAAGCCCGTAATGACGTATCCGGACGCAAAGGCGGCCTCGAGGTTATCCCTTAGCCGAAAGCGCCACTCGCGCGCCAGGGCCGGATCGGAGGAGAGGAGACCGTCGAAGTCACCGGGGACGGCCAGGCGGATCCGGCGCTCGGATGTACTAGAAGCATATTCCGGTAGCGCGGCGAGCGCGCCGGGCGCGAGCGGTTGATACCTTCCCAGCAGCCTTGACCTCACACGAGCGCTGCGGAGTGGCCAGGTGACGTACAGGCGATCGCTTGGCAGGCCTCCGTAGAGGCCTTCTCCGAAATGCTCCCCGTACACGTTCCGGAGGTATTTGCGAGCGTGGGCGCCGAGACGCTCGAAGTTCAGCCGCGCGTTCGCGGCCCGCAGTGGATCTACGGTCCACACGATCTCCTCGAAACCTGCCTGGATGGCAATGATGGCTTGGAGACCTTTCAGGGCGAACCCGATGCCGCCGCGGTATCCGGTCTCCACCGCCATCAGGTCGGAGACAACGCGCGCACGGCCGTCCACGTAACCGCCCCAACCCGATACGAAGCCCACCAGCTGTTCCCCATCGAAAGCCCCGAGTACCTCACCGCCGGTTTCGTGGACGGCGACGAGGATGCTGGATGAAGCCAAGTCGCAGTCGGACACCCCGAAGACCGTGCGCTGAAGCCGTTCGGTTTTCTCTAGGTCGAGGCGTGAGCGCAGGCGCATGAAAAGCAGTCGCCGCTCACCTACGGTCTTCCACCACCCTTCCACGCTACTCTCGAAACCCAAGGTCTCAGGAGCAACGAAATCCGACGAAGGCTGCACCCTTACTGTTCCCGCTCGAAGCCTGGAGTGGCGGGCGCTGCATCTTGGAGGCGCACGTCCGCGCCGCGGAGTATGACGAGTACCAGCACCGGCGAACTACGCACGATCTTGGTCGAGTTCGAGCCGAGGCCATACACAGACGAACGGCCCGACCTCGATGACACCAACTAAAGAGACCGTGGATATGCGCTGCCTGTTCAGGGACTTCTGCAGATGGGCCCCCTCGACCACGCTCGGCTCTGTAGTCTGATCTGACAAGTTTCTTCTCCTTCCCCAAGGCACACAGTCCCAATAATATTATGATGCCCACCGATCATGCGATGCGCAAGGGCACGGAAACTCACTCAGAGTAGGCTCTCTTTCTTGCTCTACCTTGCCCAACCATCGCCAATCACTATGAGAACATCCTGATTGCTGCACGAGCATCTGGAAGCCAGAGCGTCTTGCATGGTCTTCAATCTGTCAGGGGTAGCAGGCTCCATTTTATCCAGTATCGTGCACACGAATTCACGAGATTTGCTCTTACTACGAGTCCCGGCGAACAGATCTCCATTACACAGGGTATTTGTCAGCTCCTCGACCTCTTAGACCCATCCAGCATAGTGTTCACCTCGTGCAGGCCCGAGACGTGGCGCAGCTCGTCCGTCAGAGAGCAAGTGTTCACCTCGTGCAGGCCCGAGACGTGGCGCAGCTCGTCCGTCAGAGAGCAAAGTCCAGAGTTCCTTCGTCGCTGCGCTTACCCAGAATCAACGCCGTGCTGCCCTAGTTAAGGGTAGGACCGGATGTCGTGGGCGGATGAGCACATCGCCCGCCGGAACGCTCAGCGGGTTCAGCCCTGGATAGAGCGCCGCTGCGAACTCCTCGCTCGGCGCGTGGGCGCCGCCTCCTGCCCGGTCAGGGGATGGATGTCCCCTTGATGAGGCTTCGCGCCGCAAGGCGGATAAATTCTGCACCCATCCCTCGATAAGACCCAAGCGAAAGATCCCACCAAAATTCACGAACTTTGGGAAGACCTTCCCCTACCTCCCGGGATAGAGGCGCCGCTAGAGTGAGCATGTCAGATTCAAGATCCTTACCAAGG
>JAJNDJ010000092.1 GCA_021156345.1 Rubrobacteraceae bacterium
GGGGAGCGAAGGACGGGGCTCCATATTCCGCTTCGACACCAGGCAGATAGTGGTGGCCGGCATAATAGGCGGCATCGCGCTGTTTCTCGGGTTCACGCGCCTGGGCTTTATACCGGTACCGATACCGCTCATAGGCAACGCCACGATAATGCACATACCGGCGATCGTCGGTGGGGCGCTGGAGGGACCGATCGTCGGGCTTCTGGCCGGTGCGATCTTCGGAATATTCTCCTTTCTGCAGGCGGATAACCCGGTCTTCCTCAACCCGGTTGTCGCCATTGCGCCCCGCCTGCTCATCGGGGTGGTGGCGTGGGCCGTCTTCGTGGGGCTGCGGCGCTGGAGCGTGGATCTCGCCGCGGCCGCGGCCGGACTGCTGGGATCCTTCGCCAATACGGTAGGGGTGATCGGTCTCGCCATACTCTTCGGGTTGCTGCCCGTTGCCATTATTCCGGCCATCCTGCCGCAGGCCATAGCAGAGGCCGTTCTGGCCGCAGTCGTCACCGTCGTCATCGTCAGGGGCGTGATGCTCTTCCGCAGCGGCAGGACGACGGCTCCGGAGAACGAGTCGGACGAAGAACGCCGCTATTAGTCAAGGCGCGGCGCGAGCGCGATGATCGAGCTAGAGAACGTCTCTTTCACGTATCGTGGGGGCGAGACCGACGCGGTTCCAGCGCTTGCGAACGTCGACCTGAACATAGAACCAGGCCAGTTCGTCGCGGTCATCGGCCAAAACGGCTCGGGGAAGAGCACGCTGGTCAAGTTGCTTACCGCTATCCTCTACCCGACGGAGGGGAATATCCGTATAGACGGCGTACCCGTGGATAAGGAGCACCGGTGGGATGTGCGGCGAAAGGTATCCGTCGTCTTCCAGGACCCCGACGACCAGCTGATAATGAACATCATCCGTGCGTATGCTGGGCCTCGAGGAGATCGGCAGTCGCCTGATCGAGGACCTCTCACCGGGGCAGAAGCAGAGGGTCGCCATAGCCGGCGCCCTGGCGATGCGTCCTCTGTTCTTGATCCTGGACGAGCCGACCTCACTGCTGCCCGTGCCTGTCGCGATGCGTCTGATCTCTACCGTAAGGGACCTGAGCCTCCGCGAGAACATGGGCGTCGTGCACGTCACCCACTCCATGTATGAGGCCGTCCTCTTCGAGAGGGTCGTTGTCATGGACGCAGGGCGTGTTGTCCTTGACGGCCCCCCCGCCGAGGTCTTCCGCAACGTCGAGAAGCTGCGGGAGGTCGGTCTCGACGTACCCCTTGCCGCGAGCCTCGCCCACCGGCTGCGAGATCGCGGCATCCCGGTGGGAGAAGATATCCTTAACACGTCCGACCTGCGCACCGCTCTCTCTGCCGCCGTAGATCCTTCACCCTCAAGCTGATGCAGCCCGACGTGGCGACCCCGATACTCGAGCTAAGGGGCTTTGCTTACACATACTTGGAAGGTACTCCGAGGGCGAGCGAGGCGGTAAGGGACGTATCCTTCAGGATTCATCGCGGCGAGCGCGTGGGGATAGTCGGTGCCACTGAGTCGGGCAAGTCTACCGTCGTCGACTCCTTTGCACACCTGCTGCGCCTCGGGCAGGGACAGGTCTTCTACAAAGGCGAGGACGTGGCCGCTCTCGGCTACGACAGGGGCAGACTGCGGCGTGAGATCGGGATAGTGTTCCAGCAGCCGGACTCACAGATCATAGAAGACGTGGTCGGCGCGGACGTTGCCTTCGGACCGACGGCTGCGGCACTCTCTGCTGGTGAGACTCGCCAGCGAGTCGAGGAGAGCCTGGACACCCTGGGGCTTCCTTATGCGGATTACCGCCTGCGTTACGTCCACGCGCTCTCCGGCGGCCAGCGCAGGCGGGTTGCCATAGCCGGGGTGCTCGCCATGCACACGCCCGTCCTGGTCCTCGACGAGCCGATGGCGGGCCTAGATCCGCGTGGCCGCAAGGAGCTTCTGGAACTCCTCATCAAGCTGCAGAAGGATCGCGAGCTGACCCTGATCGTGTGCTCAGCAAGCCTCAACGACGCCAGCCTGCTTTGCGACCGCTTTATCGTCCTGGATCGGGGCACGGTCGTCATGGACGGACCCGTGCGCGAGGTCCTGCGCCAGGCCGACAGGCTCGCAGAGCTGGACATAACCCTGCCCGAGCCGGTCGTCGGCGCCCGCGAGATGCAGAAGCTCTTCCCCGACTTCCCAACCGATCTGCTAACCGAGGACGAGCTCGAGTCCGAGCTTCTAACGAGGTTGGGGACCGTGTAGTGCTCGAACTGCAGCGGAACGTCATCTTCGGGCAGTTCGTCGAGACGGGCTCCTTTATCCATCGCATGGACGCCCGCGTGAAGATCGCCGCGACGTCCGCGCTCATCGTCGCCTCGTTCCTCATAAACAACTTCCTCGGCTTCGCCGTCGTGCTGCCCCTTCTCGTCGCCATTGGCGTCGTCTCCAGGATACCCCTTGGGTACGTACTTCGGGGCTCGCAAATCTTCATCGCGTTCCTCGTCTTCATCCTTGCTTTCCAGGTGCTCTTTTACGCGAGAGACGTGCCTGAATCGAGCTACCTGTGGCGGTGGGGCCTACTCTCGGTCTCCACCGAGGGCCTCTACACGGCAGGCATTCTCGCGCTGCGCGTCATACTCCTGTACTACGTCACGACCATGCTGATGCTCACGACCTCGCTCGTGGAGCTAACGAATGGCTTAGAGTTAATCTTCGGCCCGCTACAGCGGCTGAGGGTTCCTGTCAACGAGCTGGTGCTCGTCTTCGTGATCGCCATAAAGTTCGTTCCCATCTTTATCGAGGAAATGGAGCGGCTCGCTCGCGCCCAGACGGCCCGCGGCGTCCCTTTTGACGAAGGCGGCGCACTAACCCGTGCACGCCGCCTCGGACGCCTGCTCATCCCTATCTTCATAAGCGGCTTCGCCCGTGCCGATACCCTAACCATCGCCATGAACACCCGCAGCTACCGCGGCGGCCGCTACCGCACCAAGCTCCGCCAGATGCGCGCAAGCCTCTCAGACTGGCTCGCTCTCACACTGGTCATCGCCTGGATAATTGTGGCATGGCTGGTGTAGAACAAGTCATCTACTTCCAGACTTCGAATGCCAGGTCTCTGGTTTGGGGACGTCTCTGAGCGCGGGCGCCAAGCAGCATCCTGCGGCCTTGGCGGTGCGGGTGTAGACGAAGGTTCCGCCGCCGACATACCGTTGCCAGTAGCGGGAGAAGGCTTCGGCGTTCTCCCTGCGGGTGGCGAGGACGTCGGGGACGGGGTGGTACGCGGGTGGGTAGTCCTCGAACCGGCGGAAGAAGGGGCGGAAGAGGATCCAGATGTAGCGCAACGCGCGGTTCGGAAGGCGGTTTTCGTTGCGTAGGATCAGATACCGCTGGTCGCGCACCGGCGCGAAAATCTGGCGGTACGAACGGATGAAGACGGCGGCGTCTTCAGCCGAGGCATCCTCCAGGGAGACCTCGTAGCCGTCGGACTTCTCGGCCACGCGAACGGATTCTGGCTGAATGCCTTTGCCCATGAGACCTGCGTCTTGCAGGGCAAAGAGCAAGGCGTGTCCCGAAGGATCGCGTCTGGCCGGTACTCGACGAGCATGGCTTTGCCGAGACGGTACGCCGAGCGCAGGTTGAAGAAGAATGCCGCTGCTGCGACCAGGATCAGCGGTATCCCGACAATGCCGGGAACGTTCCCGATCAGTAGCAGCGCCCCGGAGAGGAACGCCAGCAAGACCAGGACGACGGATACCCGGAGCTTCCGCACCACCGCCGCCAGCGACTCCTGGAGGGTGTATGCGGTCCGGATCTTGAGGTCTCGCACGTCGAGGCTGGCGGACCAGCGGGTGGAGTTCTCGTACCCCGCGCCGACGCGCCAGAGATCGTAACTCTCCTCTCGGCGATCCACCCACGACAGCGAGCGCCGCGTAAAACGGTCGAAGGGTATGCCTCTGAAGCCGCGCATGGAGAGTCCGAAGGCCAGCTCCGGGTCCACGTGGGAGACGCCTTTCACGACGCGACCGCGGTCACCGGCCAGCAGGCCGGAGGGGGTGACGCCCCTGTAGCGACCGTGGCGGCGGACAAAGCGCCGGAGATCCGCGTGATGTGATGCTTGCGCTCGGCGGCCTCCGAGGTTCCCACCTGGTCCAGGATCTGGCGCTGATACTTCCGGAACGGGTGGCGAAACTGTAGGCTGGAGAGCCCTCCCATCCTATCCGGCCCACGCGAATCGGTGCGTACGGCGCCGGTCCGCGCTCCCCACCGCCTTGCTGATCCTAGATCGTCTCCCGCCTGCGGCTCAACTGCCCGTAGGGGTGTCCTGTGTGGAGACGTTCCATCGAGCTTATTGCGGCTATTCTCTCCAGCGCCATGGTGTCTGCGGCGACGTTGGTTGGGACGCCGTCGCGTTTGGAGATGGCGATGATGCGGCGTATCCGGTCCTCTATCCGCATGACGCGCGCGGTGGCGCGGCGCTCGTTGTAGCCCTCCAGCTCGTCGGCCACGTTTATAAGGCCGCCGGCGTTTATTACGTAGTCAGGGGCGTAGAGTATGCCGCGTTCGTAGAGCGCTTCGCCGTTGCCCGACTTGGCAAGCACGTTGTTGGCGCTCCCGGCGACGATGCGGCAGCGCAACTTCCCTCGTGTATGTCCGTCACGATCAGGTTCGCACCCTCCTCGTGCAGAAGACGGCACAGACAGTAGCCGACGTGCCCCAGGCCCTGTACAGCGACGACCCGGCCTTCCAGTGAGGTCGTGCCGAAGACCTCCTCGACGCAGGCCCGCATCCCCTGCAAGACTCCGAGGGCGGTGAGTGGCGAAGGGTCTCCCGAGCCGCCACGGGTTACGTCGACCCCGACGACGTGTGAGGTCTCGACCCTGATGAAGTTAGCGTCCTCCGTCGAGGTGCCAACGTCCTCAGCCACTATGTAGCGTCCGCCAAGGGTCTCGATGTAGCGCCCGAACGAGCGGAAGAGCGCCTCGGACTTGTCCGTGTGGGGGTCCCCCATGATAACGGACTTCCCGCCCCCGAGGTTGAGGCCGCTCGCGGCGGCCTTGTAGGTCATCCCTCTCGCCAGGCGTAGTACGTCAACTATGGCTTCGTCCTCGCTGGAGTAGGGGTACATCCTGCATCCGCCTAGAGCCGGGCCGAGCGTGGTGTCGTGGATGGCGACGATAGCCCGTAGCCCCGTCGCCTTGTCGTGGCAGAATACGAGCTGTTCGTAGCGGTACTCCGCCAGCTTCTCGAATACTCGCAAGCCCTGTCTCCTTTCCCGAACCAGAGGTTCCTAAGGACATTATTCTACTATCCCTCGGGTTCTCGAAACCGGGCCCCGAAAGTCCCGTGGCAGTATCGACGGGCCTACGAAGGTTCAGTAGCAGCGGGCCTAGAGCCCCGGTTACGCCGCCTCCACCAGAGGAACCCACCGAGGAGCACAGGTGCGAGCCACCAGCCAAAGACGACAGCCGAGATGATAGCCGTCGCGACGTTGAGCGACGCATCCCATGCCCGTTCCACGACGTCTCCAGGGTCCCAGGTAGGCCTGGGTGGCGGCGGGCTCGTGACAGGTTGGATGCTCAGGGTGATCTGGGAGTAGGCGCTGCGTTGATCCAAATACTTTATCCTGCCCTGCACGAGCTCGATCTCCCCACGAACGGTCGTCAACTCGCGCTGGATCGACAGCGCCTCCTCGACGTTCTCAGCCCTGTCGTAGAGCCTCAGCAGGCTCTCTTCGGTGGCCCTGAGGTTTCGCTCGCGGGACTTGAGATCTACGTATTCCTCGGTCACATCCTGCCCGCTGATGGAGTCGGTAGTGACCTTCTCGCCCAGGCTTCTCAACTCATCGACCACCCTCTCGAACTCCTCGGAGGGGATCGAGAGTACGAGATCCGCCGTAACGGAGTCGTCGCTCCTGTAGACCTGCGAGCTTAGTACAGTGCCACCGGCGGCCGCGGCGAGTTGCTGCGCCTGCGCGGCGCTCCTGCGCACATCCTCCGAGCGGAGGCCGAGGTTGGCTGTCTTGACGACCTTGCGCCCAAAGTCTCCGAGCGCGGCAGGATCTTCGGTTATGCTGGCAGCACCTTCGGAGGATTGCGCCAGATCCGGCCCAGACCCGGCTTGTGAATCCACACCTGCCGGCTCCCGCCCTACGGACACCCCGCCATCGTCCGATTTCGTTCGGCTGCTCCCGCACGCCGCGAGGGCCAGAACGAGGAGCACGAGCGTGCTCGCCCCCAGGATCCTCGCCACCGTTGAAAAACGTCTGGTTCCCATGGCATCCACCTCTCTCGGACGTGTACTCCCCGCGGAGCACCTTCTCACTCCGAAGGGCACGGCTACGGCCCAACCTACCCCATGTACAATGCCAGGCCTTGATCGGTTCCCTGATAGTCAGCATTTCAGCACGCTCAGGCTGACGCCTCCGCTTGTCAGCGCACCGATTCGGCGATGCGGACCGCCTGCTCCTTTTGCACGTCCGCCTCCAGGCGCAGCGCTACACCTCCTTGCTCCCAGAGCAGGACAGGGCCGGGGAGGCGCGGGTCCATGGCGGAGGGAATGCGTCCGGCAGCGCTCCAGTATCCAGGACCTCCGTCCACGCTCACCGTCTCAAGCTCCGATCTGGCAGTAGTCTTTCCTCTGAGATACGCTGGTTCGAGATTGCCCGGGATCTCGGTCAGGACGAGGTTGATCCCGGTGTCTCCTAGTGGCTGAAGCCCTTCCCTGTAGACGAGCACGACGCCTTCCTTACCGGAGGTCCTGCCCGCGTAGACCTCATCGGGCTTCCCGAGTCCAAGGTTCCTGGGCATGAGGAGCGCGCCATCCATTGTGGCCCGCGCCTCACGCAGGCTGATCCGCTTCCCCAAGAACCGTGGAGCCAGCGCCGGAGATGTCCCACTCTTGGAGCCGCCAGCGGCGGGTGCGCCTGCCTCTGACTGCCTCTCGGATGAGCCAGCATCGACAGCCGGCCTACCGTCGCTTTGGATGTCCTCCGCCACGAACCAGTCGCTGACAGTGGCACGCAAACTTGGGGAGAGGGTAGGGACGGCGACGACGAGCACGAACGCCGCCGCCACCGCCGCCCAACGCATCTTTGGAAAGACCATACGGAACCTTTGGGGCCGGCTGTCCTCTTCTTCATCGAGCAGGTTGCGGGCGGCGTGCGCGACGTCCGGCGTCGGAGGATAATCGATGAGGGACCCAAGCTCCCTCAGCTCTCTCTCGAGTTCTCTATCCTGCATCTCCCTCCTTCGCAATCTCGGTGCGCAGGCTCTTGAGTGCCCGCGAGAGCCGCGACTTGACGGTTCCTCGCGCGCAACCCAGGATCGCGGCTGTCTCCTCTTCAGAGAGGCCAAGGAAGTAGCGGCAGCCGATGGCCCACCGCGCCTCCTCGCGCAGGCTGCCCAGGGCCTCGAGCAACTCTTCTCGCCGCTCCGCCGCCAGGATCGCCGCCTCGGGGGAGGAAGGACTATTCTCCGGCGGGTCCTCCCTGGCCGCCCGCAGGAACAGACCGGCGCGACGGGCGGCCGCCCTGCGCTGGTTTCTGGCCTCGTTGGCGACTATCGCGAGCAGCCAGGGCCTGAAACGGGCGCCAGAGCGGAACCGTTCCAGGGCGCGATACGCCTTCACGAAGGCCTCCTGGGTCGCTTCCTCGGCCTCCGAGGCGTCGCCTGTGATGAGGTAAGCGGTACGGAAGGCCACCTCCTGGTAGCCGCGCACCAGCCTCTCATACGCCGCAGTGTCTCCACCCTTCGCCCGCTCTGCGTGCTAGAATGCCTGCCCATGCAGGACGAACGACTTGGGGAAAATACCACAGCAGGGAAGATAGAGGGGCTGGGGCACCTGCGTGAGGCGGCGGCCCACCCTGCCCCCGAGCAGGCCGTCGAGAGGCAGCGCGAACGCGGCAAGCTGACGGCCCGCGAGCGCATCGAGCTCTTGCTCGACCCTGGCACGTTCGTCGAGCTGGACCGCTACAGGGTGCACCGCTCTTACAACTTCGGCCTGGAGGAGAACAGGCCCCTCGGGGACGGGGTCATCACGGGCTATGGTGAGGTCTCTGGGCGCAAGGTCTGCGTCTTTTCCCAGGACTTCACCGTATTCGGGGGTTCTCTGGGCGAAGTCTACGCGCAGAAGATCTGCAAGGTCATGGACCTCGCCATCTCCACGGGATGTCCTATTATCGGGATCAACGACTCGGGTGGGGCACGCATCCAGGAGGGCGTCGTATCCCTGGCCGGCTATGCGCACATCTTCCACCGCAACGTGCTCGCCTCAGGCGTGGTGCCCCAGATCTCCGTCATCGTCGGACCGTGCGCGGGCGGCGCGGTGTACTCGCCGGCGATCACGGACTTCGTGTTCATGGTGGAGGAGACGAGCCACATGTTCATCACGGGCCCCGACGTCATAAAAAGCGTCACCGGTGAGGACGTCTCCTTCGAGGACCTCGGCGGCGCGGCCACCCACAATAGCAGATCAGGCGTGGCCCACTTCTCGGCCCCCGACGAGGAGACATGCTTCGACGACGTACGCTACCTGCTCTCCTTCCTCCCCGAGAACAACCTGGAGAGCGCCCCTTACTTCACGCCGACCGACGACCCAGGGCGGATGGACGAGGACCTGGCGCGTCTGATCCCCGACTCCCCCCAGCGCCCCTACGACATCCGCGGCGCGATAGAAGGCGTGATCGACGACGGGGATTTCTTCGAGGTTCAGGAGGGTTGGGCCCAGAACCTCGTCGTCGGCTTCGCCAGGCTCGATGGGCGGTCGGTAGGCGTCGTAGGGAACCAGCCTTCCGTGCTCGCTGGGACGCTCGACATAAACGCGAGCGTGAAGGGCGCAAGGTTCGTCCGTTTCTGCGACGCTTTCAACATCCCGCTTCTTACGTTCGTTGACGTGCCAGGCTTCCTGCCAGGCACGGACCAGGAGTGGGGGGGGATAATCCGTCACGGGGCGAAGCTGCTCTATGCTTTCTCGGAGGCTACGGTACCCAAGATGACGGTCATCACCAGGAAGGCCTATGGCGGGGCCTACGACGTCATGTGCTCCAAGCACATCGGGGCCGACGTGAACGTCTCGTGGCCCACCGGTGAGATCGCGGTAATGGGCGCTTCAGCGGCAGTCGGCGTCATCTTCAGGCGCCAGATCTCGGAGGCCGAAGACCCGGATGCGAGACGCGAGGAGCTCATCGAAGATTACGAAGAGCAATTCAACAACCCTATGGTCGCAGCAGAGATGGGCTTTATAGACGACATCATAGACCCGCGTGAGACGCGGCCGTACCTGATAAAAGCCCTCCAGATGATCCGCACCAAACGCCCTGACAGGCCGCCCCGCAAGCACGGAAACATCCCACTTTGAAGATCGAACCCCCTCCAACCGAGGAGGAGGCCGCTGCTATAGTGGCCGCGCTGGAGACGCTCTCTGATGAAGGGCAACAAGATACCGCCATCTTGAAGCGCAGCCGGTGGCGGCTCGCCGGCCTTCTCGGGCACCCACTAGAGCCTGGGATAGAGCTAGATGGCTCCCTGTGGTCTTACTCCAGGTGGGAGGGCTAGCTCCGATGTTCGACAGGGTGCTGATCGCCAATCGGGGTGAGATCTCCGTCCGCATCGTTCGCGCGCTGCGCGAGATGGGAGTATCTAGCGTCGCCGTCTACTCGGACCCCGATAGGGAAGCCCTGCACGCCAGGCTCGCTGACGAGGCCTACCACGTCGGCCCGGCACCTGCGGCGGAGAGCTACCTGAACGTGGAGAGGCTGATCGAGGTCGCAAGAAAGAGCGGGGCCCAGGCGGTACATCCAGGATACGGCTTCCTGGCCGAGAGCGCGGCTTTCGCGCGGGCGGTCGAAGGGGCCGGGCTCGCCTGGATCGGTCCTCATCCGGGGGCCATAGAGGCGATGGGGAGCAAGGTGGAGAGCCGAAGGATCATGGCGAAGGCCGGTGTCCCGATGGTGCCTGGCACGCAAGGCTCTGTCGGCTCCGCGAAGCAGGTCAGTCTCTTCGGTGAGGAGCACGGCTTCCCTGTGGCCGTGAAGGCCTCCTCGGGGGGCGGCGGCAAGGGCTTCGCTGTGGCCGGCGACGCCTCCGAGGCAGGGAGCGCATTCGAGCGGGCGAGCAGGGAGGGCGAGGCTTACTTCGGTGACGGTTCGGTCTACGTCGAGAAGTACCTCTCCGCTCCCCGCCACGTCGAGATACAGGTCGTGCGGGACAGGCACGGGAACGCGGTCCACCTGGGCGAGAGGGACTGCTCGATCCAACGCCGACACCAGAAGCTTATCGAAGAGTGCCCCTCCCCGGCCATCGATCCGGCGATGCGCGAGGCGATGGGCGGGGCCGCCCTCGCCGCCGCCGAAGCCGTCGCCTATGACAACGTCGGCACCGTCGAGTTTCTGGTCGAAGAGGGGGAAACCGGCGACGAGTTCTACTTTCTGGAGATGAACACCCGCGTCCAGGTCGAGCACCCCGTAACCGAAGAGGTGACGGGGATAGATATCGTGAAGACCGGCATCCGAATAGCCGCCGGGGAGGAACTCCCCTTCTCGCAGCGAGACATCTCCTGGCGTGGCCACTCCATCGAGGTGCGCCTGAACGCCGAGGACGCGTCGAACGACTTCGCCCCGAGTCCTGGCGTCGTTACGGCCTACGAGGAACCAGGCGGTCCTGGAGTAAGAGTAGACTCCTCGCTGCGCGGCCCAGGCGTCGTGGTTGAGTCCTATGACCCCCTGTTCGCCAAGCTCATCGTCAGCGGCGCCGACAGAGAGGAAGCCCTGGCGCGTCTGGGGCGGGCGCTTGCGGAGTTCAGGGTGGAGGGTATCTACACGACGTTGCCCTTCTACCGCGCTATCCTCGACGACGAGGCTTTCGTCTCCGGCAACTACACGACGGGCTTTATAGCCGAGCGGATGCAACGACTAGAGATACAGCCTGCTACCGCAGTCGAAGCGGGGGAAGCCTCTGAGAAGCGCGCACGTCAGGTCATGGTCGAAGTGAACGGGAAGCTCTTTAGGGTGAAGGTGCTCGGGGATGAGGGTGCGACCGGCGGGCCTCCGCGGCGCAGGCGAGGCGAGACGCGTCGGGCTTCGACGAGCGAGGGTGCTGTCCGCGCACCGATGCAGGGCACCATCGTCAAGGTGCTCGTGAAGGAGGGGCAGGAGGTCGCTGCAGACGAGCCCGTGTGCATCCTCGAGGCCATGAAGATGGAGAGCGAGGTCCGCTCCCAGAAGGCCGGCACCGTCTCCGAGGTCCGCGTCGAAGCCGGGCAGACCGTGAGATCGGGGGAAACCCTGATCTCCGTAGAGTAGGGCTTCCTTTGGCCGAGCACGTTGCGGAGTACGAGTGGCGCGGCGAGGGCGAGGAGGCCGAGATCTTCCTCTACGCCCCCGGCGACTCGGACTTCGAACGCACCCTGCCCGCCGCCAGACTCCCCGGAGTGGAGAGCCCCGTCTACGCCGCGGCCTCGCCCGAAGGTCTGGGATGGGCCGCAGCCTCAGCCACGCACGCGGCCCCCGACCTCCTCTCCGCCCCACTGCGTGGCCTGCTCCTCGTCGCCGGTACCAGGTCCGAGAACCTCGGCGCGCCGCCGCAGGAGCTGATGCAAAGAGTTCTGCGGGAACTCCCCGAGGCAGGCGCACGCCTGCCATCCCTGAACGAGTCAGGGGCGGGCAGACTCTGCGAGTCGGGGGCGCGAGCCGCGGCGGAGGATGGCCTTATCGAAGAAGAGGACCTGCCGCTTCTGGATGCGCGCCCTGGGGACGCCGACGCCATCGGCCGCCGGGCGCTCGCCGCCGCTCCGCGCGAATGGGAGGGTGGGGTGGAGCCGGATCTCAGGTTGGTAACGGAGGTCCTCGACACCGAACGTGCGGAGAGTGTGGGACTGGAGGAGGGAGCCCTCGCCCTCGTCGTCAAGGTCGGCGCAGGAGACCTCGGCAGGCTCGCGCTAGAGACCCACAGGGAGCGCATTCTGAGCCGGCTTCGGTCGGGAGACTTCGGCGCTGCACCCGAACTGCCGGCAGCCCCTGCCGAAAGCGGTGAGGCCGATGACCTCATCGCGGCGCTTTATGCCGCGGCCAACTTCGCCGACGCCCGCGCCGCAAGGGCTCTGTGGATGCTGAGGCGGGTGCTTGGCGGTGCGGCGGGAGGGCTGGAAATCCGTGCCGCCTGGAGGACCGGTGGGATCGAGGTACAGGAAGGGCGGATTGTGCATAGAAGGGGTCTGGCCTGGGCCGAGAATGGGCATGTGCTTGTTTGCGGGAGTTACGGGGCGGCTGGAACGGGTAATATGTGGGCGAGTGCGCCGCCGTTCGGGGTTCCGGAGGAGGAAGGCCGGTGGCCGTGGGAAGAGGCCGGGCTGTTGGAGCGTCTGGTGATGTTAAGTCCCCCGGAGGGCTGAGGTTGGACCTGTTGATGGTAAGGGACCGGAGCACGGGCCGGTTCGTCTATACGGAGAGGCTGGAGCGCAGATCCGGCGAGACGTCCTGGGAGTACGTCCGGCGTAGCGTCAGGAGGGAGGCCCGTATCCGGACGCGCTTCGACGGGGAC
>JAJNDJ010000093.1 GCA_021156345.1 Rubrobacteraceae bacterium
CGGATGCAGGACGATGGACGTGCCGGGCTGGTCGGCGGGTCCGACCGTGATCCAGCGCATCCCGCCGTATCCGACGTCGTTGCGGACCTCGAAGCCGAGCGTGTCGCGATAGAAGACCTGGGAGGCGTCCGGGTCGTTGTGCGGGAGGAAGCTCGCGTGAATGGTGATGTCCATGGCAGTAATTATAGGTGCGGCTCGGGGGCCGGCGCTTCTCGATTCCTGATCGGTCTGGTCACCTGTTTCGCCACGCAGGAGGGCATCCCCGCCGTCGCGCGCGCCGCCTGGCGCCGATAGACGCTGGGCGGCACACCGACCAGCTCGGTGAAGCGACTGCTGAAGGTGCCAAGCGACGAGCAGCCGACCGCGAAGCAGACCTCGGTGACGCTGAGGTCGCCACGACGCAGCAGCGCCATCGCGCGCTCAACGCGCCGCGTCATCAGATAGGCGTACGGCGACTCGCCGTAGGCGAGCCGGAACTGGCGGCTGAAGTGCCCGGCCGACATGTGCGCGCCGCGGGCGAGCGCCTCGACGTCCAGCGGCTGTGCGTACTCCCGGTCGATCCGGTCGCGAACGCGGCGCAGCCGCGCGAGGTCGCGCAGGTGCTGCGCTGCGGCGGGTCTGCTGGTCACCTGCCCGATCATATCACGTCGCGCTTGTCCATCCGGCGGGTCGAGACCCCGAGCAGGTAGCAGGTCGCGACCACGCTGGTCAGCGCCCGCTCCAGCAGCCATTCGAGGAAGTAGGTGCCTTGTCGCAGCTTCGGGATCTGCAGCTCGAGCGTGCCGGCGCGGGTGTCGAACTCGCGGGCACGGAGCCCAAGACGCCTGAGACCAGCGCGGAGTCGGCTGCCGGCACCGGCAGATCACGAGAGCCACCGATACCGACCATACCAGCCACAAAGACCACCCCTAGTGGAGACGCCTACACTGTCAAATCCGCCAGCCGCCGGAGCGAGGGATGAAACCCCCGCCGCCGAGACGGGCACTCATAAGCGCCGGATCAGGCGTACACGCAAAGGGAAGGTCTGCTTAGGCGAACGGTCTTGCGAAGTAAACCCCATAGGGGCGCTAGAGTTTTCGCCGACCCTTGCGGGGAGGACGGCCGGCGCTATAATTCCCGACCCGGCGGGGTTTCAGAGCTTGGGCGGCTGGCACCAGCGCCGGTTATGCGAGGTAATAGTCGTCTTGCCGCGTTCTGGTCTTTACAGGCGTGTGCCAATGGTGCTTTACCACCAGGTATGCCTTGGCCTCCAGCCCCTCGCCCGGCTGGTACACGATCTTTACCCAGGAAAGTGATCGTATGAACGTGCTCAGCGAGCGCCCGCCGAGCAGCTGCGAGGCTCGGCGCAGCGCTGCCGGCCAGGGTAGTCCCTCTGCGTTCTCGTTGACGTAGCCCGGATACGCCAGCAGCGCGTCGCGCTTGTCGACCGTACAGAAGCCATCCCGGACAAGAGAATCCAGTAAAATGCCCCACCTCGGCTCGGTCCTGGGTTGCCTGTTCCCATCGAAATAGCACTCGAGCCCGATCTCGTGATGAACAGTTTCGCCCACGTCGATGTCCAGGCGCAGGTGATCCACCAGACGGGCTATTGGCTCGAGGACGCCAAAAACGTCGGCTTCGCTGCACGGCCAGCCTACTCCCGCCAGATATTCCACTGTGCGCTCCACAGAAGGGAGGTCGATGCACAGGCGGACCGCTTCGGCGCCACGGGAGAGCATGAGGCCCACCTGGAAGACGTGCTCCGACGAGGAGAGGGAGCGGAAGCAATCGGATAACGTCTCGAGCATCCGAGGCGCCATTTCGCTGCCGGAGAGCAGTCGTATCGCCTTCTCGGCGGTAGTTATGTATCCGTCCACGTTCGGATCGTAAGCCATCCCTCTAGCACCTTCCTGGCCGTTCGGTAAACCGACGAAGACACTCGGGATGGGGATAACGGGAGCCGCACCGTCAACGTCGAACACCAACCAGACGTTGTCCACGGCACGGTACAGCGGAGAGGAGGGGTCCGCCCACCGGACGGCGAAGTTGTCCACGCGCCTCCAAATAGGATCGGTCATCAAGCGGGCAGGCAACGTGCTCGTGGGATGGAGACCGGCCAGGCTGTCACGCCCATAGGATGGCCTGGCGAGCACCGAGAAGTCCGCCCGTGGGGCCATCTCTCCCAGGTGGCACTCGAAGATGAAGGGGTTGTAGGCAAGGGTCGCGGGCAGCACGCGGGCTACGGAGTTTATGTCGGAGAAGGCGGAAGGCGAGATCAACTCCGGCGGGACGCTCGCTGCGACGGGCCTCAGGTACTCCTCGAGCGAACTCGTCTTCGCCACCCGCTACGCAATCTGGCGCGCGGCCAGGTCCCGGAACGGCCCCTCCCGCTCCATCAGCTCCGCGTATGTTCCACTCTGAACGATACGCCCGGCCTTCAGCACGTAGATCCTATCCGCGCTAATTATGGTGCTCAGCCTGTGGGCGATCACTATGCGGGTGGCCTTCAGATCCTGAAGGCTGGAGCTTACTATGGCTTGCGAGCGGTTATCCAGGGCGCTGGTCGCTTCGTCGAAGAGCACTATGCGCGGTTTGGAGGCGATCGCCCGGGCTATCATCAACCTCTGGCGCTGGCCGCCGGAGATCGCGGAGCTACCTTCCCCAAGGAAGGTAAACATCCCCATGGGCATCATCTGGATGTCCTCGTCGAGCCCTGCCATGCGCGCCGCTTCCCAGGCCTGGTCAAGGGTGAGTGCGGAGACGCCGGCGATGTTCTGGAAGATGGAGCCCGACATCAACCTGCCGTTCTGGAGCACCACCCCCATCTGTCGGCGCACCGCCTGGACATTGAGCTCGGCCAGGTTGTGGTGGTCGTAGTAGACGGAACCGGCCTCGGGCTCCTCGAAGCCCAGCAGCTGCCGGAAGAGCGACGACTTGCCGGCGCCAGACGGGCCGACGATCGCGACGAACTCACCCGTGCCCACGCCCCCTCCCAACACGTAGGCTACGGTAGCTAAGATCACCAGATAGGTCAGCACACCGGAGACTGAGTTGAAGACGACGAGGGCGTTTGCGGCCGACTGGGCCTTGGCGGCGTTGGACTTCTGAATAGAGTATTGCCCGGCCCAGACGGCGAAGGCACGCATCTCCGCCCCCGCCACCCGCAGCTTGGCGATGCCGGTCAGCATCTGCAATACGAGGCTCGACACCTTCCCGAGCATCTCGGTCTCCCGGCGCTGATAGCGTAACTACACGTAGCCGCCCGCGGCGGTGACCCCGATGATTATCACCGCCATCAGCGCGGCTATCAGCCCCAGTTCCGCGCTGTAGTAGAAGATCACGGCTAAGCTGAAGACCGAGAACACGCCCGAAAGGAGCGATGATATGGTGGCGCCGGTCACCATCTGGCGGATGGTGTTGATGCCCATCGCCCGTACCGCCAGGTCTCCTGCTGAGTAGTCGCGGAAGAAGGGGGTGGGCAGGCTCAGGAGACGGTCCCAGACGGCGGCCTGCAAGCCGGAGTCGAGCTTCGTCTCTATGCGCAGGACGGCGAACTGGCGGGCCACCTCGAACAGCATCGCGGAGATGACCGCGACCACGAGACCCAGGCTGAGGGCAACCGCAAGGCCGCCCTCAGCCTGGGGGATGGCGATGTCGACTATCTGCTTGGTGACGATAGGCACGAGCGCCCCGAGAAGCCCGGCGGCCGCACCCATGAGGAGAACCCGCAGCAGGTCCCCACGCAGGTCCCGCAGGCTGTACTTCAACAGGTCCCACGCCCCGAGCGGCCGATCCGGAAAAGGAGCGTAGAAGGTATAGCCGAACGGTGCCAGATCTGAGGCCGTCTCTCCGGTGACCGTTTGTCTGGTCCCGCCTGAGGGATCGACGAGCGTGTAAGCCGAGGTACCTCTCTGGAGCAACGCTACCGGGCTCTCGTCTTCGCCACGAAATCCCAGTAGTGGGCCGCTATCCTTACGCCACCAATCCCCCTTCAGGGCGACGCGCCGCATTCGGACCCGCGAGGCCCGCGAGATCTCGTCGAGCGGGTCGCCCGCCATGCGGAAGATGCGCCGCACGACTCGCATCTTCTCCTCGTCTACGAGTAGCCCATCGCAGGAGGTGTTGAGCTTGAAGCTATACTTAACGCGGTGGCCGGCCATGACCTTACCCTCGCGGGCCTTGCGGAGCTTTCCCCGTTGGCTCCTCTCGGCTATCGGAAGTTCGCGTAGCCCCAGCCAACCCTTTTGAACTGCCTGGATCAAGGAGACCAGATTGTCAACGAGCGCTCTTGAGTAGTGTAGGGTTCCCGCTATGGGCTCCAAGTTCACACGACGGCGGTTCCTCACAGCTGTGGGCGCAAGCGCCATGTGCCTCGCGTTAGCAAACACGGTGGGCTGCGAGCACGCTAAACGTACCCCAAAGACTAGGCCCACGACGACCAGCCAGCCCGCGCAACCGGAGGGCGCGGTCACCTACGGATCACCGCCCTCTTCCAAGCGTGGCGTGTGGACCTTCCGATCGCGCCCCGACCTTAGCCCACCCGCGGTTGAGGTGGCCAAAGAGGCGCGCGATGAAACCGCCCCAGGCTATATCTTCGTCGCCCCGCAGAAGGGCGACGCAGGGCAGGGCGGTTCGATGATCCTCGACAACGACGGACACCCCGTGTGGCTGCGCATGTTGCAGAACGAGGATATGGATGTGATGAACTTCAGGGTGCAGACATACAAGGGAGAGACGGTGCTCACCTGGTGGGAGGGATACTACACAGGACACGGCCAGCGCGAGTACGTGATCTTCGATGGTTCCTACCGTGAGATAGCACGCTTTACGGCCGTCAACGGCTACAACGGGGACCACCACGAGTTCCTCATCAGCCCGCAGGACACCGCACTGATCACGATCTACGAAGGGGTGCCATGGGATCTCTCCTACATCGGCGGCGCTAGGCGCGGCGTGGTGTGGCAAGGCATCGTCCAAGAGTTGGATATCCAGACCGGAGAGGTGCTC
>JAJNDJ010000094.1 GCA_021156345.1 Rubrobacteraceae bacterium
CGGCTCGGTCCATCCGGACGACAGGGAGCAGGCGCTGAACACTTTCGCCGAGGTCCTGAAAAGACCTGGGCTTCACCCGCCCCTGGAGTTCCGAGTGCCCCACAAGGATGGCTCGTGGCGCTACCTTGAGCATGTCGTAAACAACCTGCTCGACGACCCGGCTGTGCAGGGTGTGGTGATCAACTCCTGGGACGTCACCGAACGCAAAGCCCTGGTAGAGCAACTCAGCTATCAGGCGTTCCACGATCTGCTCACCGGGCTGCCGAACCGGGCGTTGTTCATGGATCGCCTCGAACACGCCTTAACTCGTGCCGATCGGCGAGGCAGCATGGTCGCGGTGCTGTTCACGGATGTGGACAACTTCAAGGTCATAAACGACAGCCTTGGGCACAAAGCAGGAGATCAACTGCTCGTAGCGATCGCCGAGCGTCTGAAGGCTTGCCTGCGTCCCGAGGACACCGCAGCGCGCCTCGGCGGGGATGAGTTCACCATCTTGGTTGAGGACATTGCTGGTGTAGGTGAGGTAGTTCAAATAGCAGAGCGGATCGCGGAGATACTGCGACCTCCCTTTGCTCTTGGAGAACAAGAGGTCTTCGCCACTGTCAGCACCGGGATCGCCCTCAACAGCTCTGCTCAAGAGCAGGCGGCGGATCTCTTGCGGCACGCGGACCTGGCGATGTACCGAGCCAAACGTAGAGGCAAGGCTCGCCACGAGGTGTTCGAGCCCAGCATGGATGCTAAGGTCGTGGAACGCCTGATATTGGAGACCGGGCTCAGGCGAGCCCTCGTACGACAGCAGTTCAAAGTCTACTACCAACCCATCGTGGCACTGGAGAGCGGCAAGGTCGCTGGGGTAGAGGCGTTGGTCCGTTGGGAGCACCCGCAGCGGGGACTGTTGCTGCCCGAGGCGTTTCTTTCAGTCGCCGAGGAGACAGGTCTGATTGTGCGGATCGGGCAGTGGGTGCTCCGTGAGGCCGTCAAGCAGGCACGCATCTGGCAAGAGCGCTACCCTGGCACACCGCCTCTGACAGTTAGCGTGAACCTCTCCCCAAGACAGTTTTTCCACCCCAACCTAGTCGCGGAGGTCTTGGAAGAAAGCGAAATTGAGCCCGCTAGCTTGCAACTGGAGATTACGGAGGGTGCCATGGCGACCAACGGCACGTCCTCGAGCGACCGCACGCTCCGAAACCTGAAACGCATGGGCGTCCAGCTCGCAATCGACGACTTCGGCTTGGGCTACTCCTCCCTCTCATACCTCAAGCGCTTCCCGTGAAGGCGATGATCGAGCTAACGCACGCTCTGGGCTTGAAAGTGATCGCCGAGGGGGTTGAGACCTCAGAGCAGCTGAGGCGGTTGCGCAACATGAAGTGCGACTTTGCTCAAGGGAACTATTTTTCGGAGCCGCTACCGAGCGAAGCGCTGGCGGTTAACTTGGCAGAAGACCTTACGGACCGTAGGTAGTCTAGGGGTCCACCTGACCCTTTCAGCAGCCTCCCGTCGGCGCAACACACTCACTGCGGTCTCACACCGAAATACTTCTTGGGTCGCCCAACTACACCAACCAGTACACCAACCCAGCCTAAAAACTACTGCGAACGACCAGCAACAACCGCACGCAAGAGATGAACGTATTCGCTTTATCTATGCGGATGCGCTCCACCAATCGCACGCCCCCACGAACCCCCATGAACAAGTGCTACCCGCGCTGGCAGCGCGGAGGTCAGGGGTTCCTCTTCTCGATCAGTTCCGCAGGCTACAAGCTTCTTTCGAGCACTAACCTCCCAACATTAGAGATACTCCGCACATTCTCTCGTAATTCCCGCGGGGCCTGTCTCCGCGAAAGCGGGGAGCGGGAATCCACTGCAGCAAGCGCTCCGCATCTCTGAGCGGAATCTATCTACTGCATTGCGGAGGAGATCTTGGTTTGCTCCCTGGCCAGCAAGGTAGTATCTTGATCTGCCCCTAGGTATCTGACTCACAGAAAGGCGGCCCGCTTTGAGGATTCTTACCGGCCTGCTACTGCTGTGCATATCCATGTTTCTCGCGGCGGGTGGTCTGATCCTCGTGCAGCGGATGGTGCCGATCGAGGTGCGTAGGCAACACAACGACGTGGCCGGCTTTATCTACGCGGTGCTCGGGGTGGTCTACGCTGTGTTGCTGGGGCTCACGGTCGTGGCGGTGTGGGAGGAATGGAACAGGGCAGTAGTGACGGCGGACGAAGAAGCCAGCTCGCTGGCCGAGGTATTCTGGATAGCCGATAGTATGCCAGAGTCAGAAGGCCACCACATCCAGGAACTGGCCCGCTCCTACGCCAGGTTAGTGGTCAACGAGGAGTGGCAGCTTATGGAACAGGGAAAGTCAAGTCCGAAAGCCTGGGACTTGATCGATGACATCAGGGCCAGCCTGCAGAATTTCGACACGTCCACGCCAGAAGAGCAGGTCCTCTACGAACAGGGGTTCGAGCGTATGCGCGACCTGGCGGGCGCCAGACGAGACCGGTTGCTCGAAGCCGAGCAGGGATTGCCAGTCGTCCTGTGGATCGTGCTGATAGCCGGGGGAATTATCGTGATAGGCTTCACCTATCTCTTCGGTCTGGACAGCACCGTAATTCACCTTCTCATGGTTGCTTCTCTAGCCCTGATCATCGCCCTCGTGCTCTTCACGGTCGCCGCCCTCAATTATCCGTTCAAGGGTGACATAACGGTCGGCCCTGACGCCATGGAACAGATCCTCGGCAGGTTCGAAAGCAGCAAGCTGAGCGATCTCTGACAGCGGGTAGGGGAAGGGTCCACTTCCCCTACCCGCGCTAAAGCCTCCACTCTCGTGTCCCGATAACCCGTTCGGTGAGAGACGACGCTTTCGAGACGGCCACGCGTGGCCCTAACGCGCGACGGCGACCGCCCACCGGCGCCGTCGCGCGTTACAGGCCGCAGATAATAGTGTCAATGCTGGTCATGATAGTGCTGGCCGGTGGCGCACTGTACACGGCACGCCTTTCGGAAGGAGCGCCGAGGGTCGTCTACACCGCCTCCCTGGAAGTGATAGAGGATGAATCTCAAAACGCGCTCAGGGTAGACATAAATACCGCGGACATCGAGGAGCTCGACGAGTTGCCCGAGGTCGGGCCGTCCACGGCCGAGAGCATAGTCGAGTATAGACAGACCAACGGGCAGTTCAGCTCCGTAGACGAGCTCGAGCAAATACCGGGGATCGGGCCCGAAACCCTGGAGAAAATAGCACCTTTTGCTACCATCTAGGGTGGCTGGGCGACCTGGGCCTGACCTGGATCTCAGCCCTCCTGTGAGGCTGGATCTGTGGGCGATCCTGGTAGCGGCGGGGATCGCGGTCGGCACGGTAGCACCACCACTCGCTCCTGTGCTCATTGTGGCCGGTCTGATCGTCGCGATAGGCGCCCTGTTGTGGCGGGATCTCGTCCCCGCCGAATGGCGCCTGATGGCGGTCCTGGCACTCTTCTTCGCGGCAGGAGGCGTCACGATCGCGCTACTGCACGCGGCGACGGCGGACCCGCTCGCAGAGTTGGCGGCCATGGAGCCAGGGGAGGTCGTGCTCGTCGGCCGGATAGCCTCGCCGCCGGAAGAGAGTGGCTTCGGCTACATGGCGGATTTCAGGGTCGAGCGACTCTGGTTCGAGGGTAGGGAGGTCTTGCGTGGCGGAGGTGTCGAGGTCTTCGCCGCCGATCTCAGCATCGGCGTCGGCGACAGAGTGAGGGTGGAAGGTGAGATCTCACGCCCCCAGATCGGTGAGGACGGCTTCGATTACGGCAGATACCTGGCGACGAAGCGAATTAGCGCGCTCGTCGAAGCGACGAGCGTGAGGCCGGTGGGGGAGGAGCGAGGTTGGATCGGACAGGTTCACCGCCGTACCGACGTGGCCCTCGGATACGGCCTCAGACCACGCGAGGCAGCAGTCGTTCGAGGCATGGTACTAGGGGATCGATCGCTCATGCCCGAGGAACTGGAGAAGTCGTTTCAGCGCTCTGGAATAACTCACGTGCTCGCCATCTCTGGCCAGCACGTGGTGATCCTGGCGGGTGTGATCTACTTCGCCATCCGCATCTTGGCCATACCTCCCACGATACGCGCAGGCGTTACTGTGGGCATGATCTGGCTCTACATCCTCATCGCCGGTGCTCCTCCATCAGCCATCAGGGCTGGGGTGGTGGCAACCTTCGTGCTCGCCGCGCCGCTCCTCGGACGCCAGGTCTCCCCCTTGCACTTCATGAGTACGATGCTTGCCCTTGTGCTGGCATACAATCCACAACTCATCTACAGCACAGGCTTCCAGCTCTCCGTGGCCGCCGTATTCGGGATACTTCTGCTCACCAGACCCCTGATTTCTCTCCTAGAGCGCATCTTGCTCAGGCCGCTGAAGAGCCCGCCGGCGCAAGTGTCGAACCTCATCTCCGTCTCCCTGGCTGCCCAGCTAGCGACATCTCCCATCGTCGCCGCTACCTTCGAGCAGGTCTCCGTAGTCGGGGTGTTCACCAATCTCATTGCCGTGCCGCTTTCAGGGCCGATCCTCATCCTCGGTCTCCTCGGCTCTCTCGCCGGAAACATCCACCCCTTGCTCGCCTACCCTCTAAACGCCTGCAACGGCTTTCTGGTCACGATCCTGATCCAGACCGCCAAGGGCGCCGCCTCGCTCCCTGTCGCGTCGGTAACGACGCCTGGCGTAACCCTGCTCCTCGTCGGCCTGTTCTACGCAGGATGCGTCCCCCCGATAGTCGCAGGACGCGTCTTCTCAAGTGACCACAAGGCCATGTGGGCAGCACTCCTTCTAGTCTGGTCGGTGCTCTGGCTGGTCCTGGTCGCCGCCGGACGCCTCTGATCCAACACCGTGCATGAGGCATGAACCTTGCGCACGACGAGCCAACAGGTTGCGTTGCACGACTGCGAGATTGTGCATGGCGACGACCTCTGGTCAGTCTGACCCAGTTGCATAAAGGCCAAATGAGAGTGCCTTTCAGAAGATTCGTCGGCCGGACCGGAGGCGTCGTCGCACCGCCGGTCCGAGCCGGGTGTGACTTCATAGAAGCTTGTCTCTTCGAGAAAGGGCTCATCGCAGTTATGTGTCCGCCTTATGCCTCGGCTTTGGCGAGTGCAAAGAAGGAGTAGTAGTTGCCCGCCAGATCGATAGGAGGACAAACCATGTAATCGTCTGCCCTTCCGAACGCCGAAGTTAGCGTCACGCTGAGCGTAGATACCCACAAGGACGCCCACGTGGACGTCGCCCTTGACGGGATCGGCAGGCACCGGGGCACGCTGAGCGTGCCAGCGACCATTACAAGCTACCGAAGGCTGCTCGGGTGGGCCAGAGGATTCGGCCTCCTCGAGAAAGCTGGGGTGGAGGGTACGGGATCCTTCGGCGCGGGACTCGCTCGCTTTCTGCGTGCCGAGGGGGTAGAGGTCTTTGAGGTGATCCGCCCCAAGAGGCGAGACCACTATCGCGCCGGCAAGTCCGATCCCATCGATGCCGAAGTGGCGGCCCGCGCGGTTTTGGCAGGCACGCCAACCACTCAAGCACCGGGGCGAAGAGAGCCAGGCCTATATGGCCTTAATCCGCTCGCGTGAGGCATTAGTTGGTTGGCGCACGCAGCTGGTCAAATCACGTTCGCGGAGCGGTCAAATCCTTCGGCGCCCGTCTGCCCAAGTGCCCGGCCAGGAGCTTCCACAAGAGGGCAGCCGAGCACATCCCCGAGGCACTCCGGCCGGCCTTAGGTCCCATCCTGGAGCAGATCGGCTCGCTCACAGAGCACATCCGCGAATACGACCGAAAGCTTCAGACGATCTCCAAGGAGAGCTATCCAGAGACCGATCTCTTGCGCCAGGTCGAGGGGATCGGAGCGCTTACGGCGCTAACCTTCGGGCTGACCGTGGAGGATCCCTACCGCTTCGAAAAGAGCCGAGCAGTAGGAGCATACCTGGGTCTAGTGCCTGCCAGAGATCAGTCAGGAGATAGAGATCCTCAGAGACGCATCTCCAAGGAGGGCGACGAGATGTTGAGGAGACTTCTGGTAGGTAGCGCTCACTACATCCTAGGTCCTTTTGGCTGGGACTCGGACCTAAGACGCCATGGAGAGAAGATAGCTTCTCGGGAGCCAAGAACGCAAAGAAACGAGCAGCGGTGGCCGTAGCGAGAAAGCTTGCGGTGCTTTTGCACCGCCTGTGGGTGAGTGGAGAACTCTACGATCCTCTCTACAGCACCCATCGGCGCCAAGAGCAGGAGGAGGAAGTAGCTTAGAGAGAGGCGAGGGAGCACAGCGAAGCTAATGAAGAGGAGGTTAAGTCTACCAACACAGCGGCGAGGTGACCCTAAAGTGGCTGATGGCCACGGCTCTTGTTGCCCGAATGCGCTTCGGATCTAGCATGAGGCGAGTGCGCTATGTGAACTTGGTCCATCCTCAAAGAGGAGGAGAGACCGCTCGGAAGATTGCAGCGCCTTTGGCTCGAAAAGACGGATCTCATCAAATGCACAGAGCCACCGA
>JAJNDJ010000095.1 GCA_021156345.1 Rubrobacteraceae bacterium
CTGAACGAGAAGACCGATCTCATCAGCCGCATCGAGGCGATGCTCGGGAGCAGGCACGCGGGGACCTTCGCCGGTATTGGGCAGCATACCCCTGCTAGGGCGGTCGAGCGGGCCGCCGTCGAAGCGGAGTTGGCGGCGGCGGATCTCCTCGTCAGCGTCGGTGGGGGTAGCGTCATAGACGGCACCAAGGCGGTGGCTCGGGGGCTCGGCTATCCTCAGCAGGTGGCGATCCCGACTACCCTCTCCGGCGCGGAGTGGGCCAACAGGGCAGGGGTTACGGACGAGAGATCCGGTAGGAAGAGAGGTTTCGCCGACCCGAAGACCGTTCCGAGGGTCGTTGTACTTGACCCTGAAGCTACGGTCTTCACGCCAGAGGAGCTCTGGCTCTCGACCGGCATAAGGGCCCTGGATCACGCGGTCGAAGGCTTTCTCTACGGAGACGACCATCCCATCACCGACGTAACCGGTCTCGAAGGAGCGCGGCGCCTGATGAAGTCTCTGCCACTTTCCAGACGCGAGCCCGAAGACCTGGAGACGCGCCTGGAGCTACAGCTCGCAGCCTGGCTCTCGTATTTCGGGCCGGCGAACACGCCGATGGGTCTCTCGCACGAGTTGGGGCGCAGGATCGGGGCCAGCTACGAAGTCCCGCACGGCATAACCTCCTGTATCATCCTCGCACCAAGCCTGCGGGCCGTGAAAGGGCGCGTACAGGACGACCGGTGGATCATGCTATCTCAAGCTCTAGGTGGAGTCCCGCCCGAGCGCGTGTCATCTCTGGTCGAGGAGCTCGGATTGCCCGATCGGCTTCGGGAAGTCGGGGTGCCTGAGGAGGACCTGGAAGATATCGCCGGGGAGTATGGCGACGGGGAGGCGCTGGCGATCCTCGAGGCCGCCTACTAGGATGCCCGAACAATGATCGCCGCGAGACTCCAGAGGGGTGATGAGGTGAGGATCGTCTCACCGGCCGTCAGCCTCGGATTCATACCAGAAGATCAGCAGTTGACAGCCAGGGAGCGGCTCGAAGGGCTAGGCCTGCGTTGCTCGTTCTCCACAAACGCCGAGGTGATGGATCGCTTCGATTCCTCCCCTGTAGAGGCGCGAGTCTCCGATCTGCACGATGCCTTCGCGGATCGTGGTGTCAAAGGCATACTCACCACCCTTGGCGGCTACAACAGCAACGGGCTACTGGGGTATCTGGACTACGATCTGATCCGTGCGAACCCCAAGATCTTCTGCGGTTTCTCGGACATTACGGCACTTGCCACTGCGATCTACGCCAGGACCGGCCTCGTCACGTACTCGGGGCCGCATTTCACGACTTTCGGTATGAAGCGCGGCATCGGTTACACGTTGGAATACTTCGAGCGATGCCTCATGAGCGAGGAACCCTTCGAAGTGCAACCTGCTGACCACTGGAGCGATGACCTCTGGTACCAGGACCAGGAGAACCGTGAATTTATTCCCAACTCCGGCTACGAGATCATGTACGAAGGCGAGGCAGAGGGCAAGCTGCTCGGGGGAAACCTGGGGACCCTGTGCCTGCTCTTCGGCACCCCGTATATGCCGAACCTGGAGGGGTCCATCCTCCTCCTCGAGGACGACGAGGAGGTCAATGCCGTCCACTTCGACCGGGAGTTGCAATCTCTCATTCACCAACCGGGTTTCGAGGGCGTGCGGGGCATTATGTTCGGGAAGTTCCAGAGGGCTTCCAACATGGGCCCGGAAACCCTGATGGCCATCGTCGAAAGCAAGCGTGAGTTGGAAGGTAAGCCTATCATCGCCGGGGCGAGTTTCGGCCACACCACGCCCCAGTTCACGTTCCCCATCGGTGGTAACGGCAGTCTGCACGCCGGGGAGGGCACCGCCTTACTCTCCATAGACATCCACTGAAAGCAGTTTCAGGAAGTTCTCTTCCTGAAACATCTCTGGTCAGCAGGGCGGTTCCGCCGCCTTGTCAGCAGGGTCCGGCCTTCGCTTTCAGCACTTCAGCCAGAACTCGCGCGCGAGAAAGCTGACGGGCTGACAAGACGCCTGGAACAGAGGACGTGCTGAAATGCTGCTTATCAGCCGCGCTAGCATCACAACTCCATACGGGACTCTTCCAGGTCGAGGTCGCGCTCGATACGGTGCATGACCTCGTCTCCGATGCTACCCTCGTCGCGCATCATGATGAGCCTCAGGCGCTGCGCCCCGAGCAGCTCGGCCATGAGGCGCTGGTAGGCGGCAGAGCGTACTTCGACGCCCTCAGGATCGCCGTCGAAGCGGGAGGCGAAACGGTTGCGGCGGTAGCTGTAGAGGCTGCGAATACGCTCCGCCGTATCCTCGCGCACCCAGTCCTCGTCGACAAGCTCGTCCAGACGTTCCAGGGCTGCCTCCGCGATGCTGATGCGCCCGTGAGTCTCTTCCTTATCCCCGATGCGGTCGTCCTCGAGACCGAGCGCCCGGATCAGGACCGGCAGGGAGAGGCCCTGGACCACGAGCGTCGCGAGGATCACGCAAAATGTCAGAAAGATGGTGAGGTCGCGGTCGGGAAACTGCACCCCTGATGCCGTCTGGAGCGGCAGCGCGAGGGCCGCTGCCAGCGAGATCACACCCCGCATCCCGGTCCACGCTATGACCGAGACGCTGCGCCAGGGTGGAGAGGGATCACGCTCTCTGATCCTGCGACTGGCCCACCTCGGGACGTACGTCGCAGGGAAGACCCAGACCATGCGCACGAGGATGACGGTCAGGCTGGTGAGGAGCGCGTAGTAGACGAGTTGGCCAGCGGTGTAATCGTCGAGCCCCTCGACCACGCTCCTGAGCTGAAGCCCGATCAGGATGAAGATAAGGCCGTTCAGGAGAAACGTAATCAGCTCCCACGTCGCGTACCCCTGAAGGCGCGTCCCCGATGAGATTATGTAAGGTCCCTTGCGCCCCAGATACAACCCCGTCGTCACCACAGCGAGAACCCCGGAGAAGTGGAGATCCCCAGGGACGCCGTACAGCTCGTGGAGCATTTCCCAGAAGCTGTGTGGCAGCTCCTCCGCCGCCAGGTAGGCGACGAAGGGCGTGAGCAGCGAGACGATGTTCTGTACGGAGGGGTCTTCTGAGAGGTGGCGGCGCGCCCAGACGACGAGCCAACCGACCGCGAAGCCGGCGGCGATCCCGCCCGCCGCGCCGACGACGAACTGCAGGCCTGCTTCCCAAATCGAGAAAGCGCCCGTGACTACCGCGGCGACCGCGACACGGTACGCTACGATGCCCGTGGCGTCGTTGACGAGGCTCTCGCCCTCCAGGATCGTTACGATGCGGCGGGGCACCCCGAGGCGCTGGGCGACCGTGGTGGCGGCGATGGCGTCGGTGGGGGAGACGATGGCCCCGAGTACGAAAGCCGCGCCCCACGGCAGCCCGATGACGGTGTGGGCGACCGCGGCGACCACGAAGGTCGTCATCAGCACCAGTCCTACGGCGAGCAGCGTGATCGGCCTGACGTTGGCCCTGAAGTCGCGCCAACTAGTAAAGAGCGCCGAGACGTACAGCAAGGGCGGCAAAAACAACAAGAACACGAGCTCCGGGTCGAGCTCCACCGGCGGTAGTCCCGGAACGAACCCGAGAGCCGACCCGCCGAGAACCAGCAGGATCGGGTACGGTACCGCGAGCCGCGTGGCGAGCGTGGCTAGCACCGCCACCGCAACGAGAAGACCGAGAATTATCTCAATCTGATACAACGCTCACATTCACACAGTCAGGATCAGATAAAACGCTCCGTCATGAGCTGTATGACCTCCGCGTACCTGCCGAGTTCGCCCAGGAGCCGTTGTACTCGTTCGCTCTCCATATCCTTGCGGAGTTGTTCCAGGTCGTTTATGCCTACGGAAACGACGTACTCGTAAGGTGGCTCGCCGCCCGATTCCCCAAGGCTGCCCACCCTGTAGCCGCGCCACTCCTCAACCGAGGCGAGGTCCAGTATCGCGGGGACGTAGCGTTCCTGGAGCCAGCGCTCATATTCTTGTGGCGCCACGTCTTCCTTCAGGTTGACCAGCACTATCATCGTCGGCACCGGTGCTCCTCTCTCAACCACTCTGTCTCAGTTCCTCGGTGAGGGTTGTGGGCTTCGATCGAGCTGTCCCACCTCAGACCAGCACCTCGTCGACGTAGCACCACCGCCAGTCTTCCCCCGGCTCCAAGGACCTGATTATGGGGTGCTCGGTTGCGTGGTAGTGCTTTGTGGCGTGGCGATTGGGGCTCTGATCGCAACAGCCCACGTGCCCACAGATCAGACACGCCCTGAGATGCACCCAGGTATCCCCCGTCCTCAGGCAATCTTCACAGCCCTGAGCCGATGGCTCCACATCCTTTATCTGGCTCGTGTGGCTGCACCGCTTCCGCTGGAACATTTGGATGAACCTCCTCATCGACAATCGGGGCCGCCCTCTCGCTCAGAACGAAGAGCCCTCAGTCTTCAAGAACTCTGCCTCCTCAGGCGTTGTCTCCCTGTCCAGGATCCTATTCCTGTGCGGGAACCGCCCGAACCGCTCGACTATGTCTCTGTGCCCTGCTGCGTAGGAGGTTACGTCGGGCGCCCCCGGCTCGTGGGCAAGCCGTCCGAAAAGGTCGACGGAGCGGCGTTGGTCCTCCCTGTTCTCGCTGTGCATGAACGGCATGTACAAGAACATTCTCTGGAAGGCAGGAAGCTCCCTGTCCAGCGCGTGCTCGACGGCGTACCTGGAGGACTCGAGCGCCGCTCCGTCGGCGGCGTGGGTGCGTCCGTCGCCACGGAACATGTTGCGGGGGAACTGGTCGAGCACGATGACCAGCGCCAGGCAGCTCCTTGCATCGTCGCGCCAGCCGTCGAGGTCGCCGGCTGCGGCCTCCTCGTAGAGACCGGCGAACTGGTCTGTGACCCTGGCATCGAACTCGGGGTCTTTACGGAACCACTCGTCGCGGAACTCGCCATAGCCGGGCTCGCCTTCGCGGCCGAACCAGAA
>JAJNDJ010000096.1 GCA_021156345.1 Rubrobacteraceae bacterium
TCGTAGTAAGTGCAGATCCAGCCGCCATTTTCGGTTTGGGCCAGCGGCACGAGGTTGCCTCTTGTGTGCAGTAGAGAGGTTTCGGATGCGCTCTGCATGTCGAGCAACGCGGCCCTCACCCTGGCTTGCTCGATCTCCATTACGACTACCGGCCCCCCGTTAGGCGGTACGAAGGAGTACTCGATGTTGCGGGTTGGATTTTCTACGAGCCAGCGCACAGACTCCTCATCCATGCTCCACATGCCCAGCCTGCGGTAGGACTCGGCCTCGGCGACGAAGAGGACTCTGCGCCCGTCGGGGAACCAGGATGCCGAGATCTTGATCCGCGGACCGAAGTTCAGGATCTCGCGGTCTTCGAGGCCCTCAATGTCTACCAGCCAGACTTGCTGTCCGGCCGGGTGCAAGTCGTTGCGCGAGTAGAGTATGTGGGTACCCTGATGGTTCAGCTCGGACCACGGGATGCTACCCTTCTCGGGTCTGGCCAGCACCAGCCGTTCGTCCGTTTGCAAATCGTGCTTGTAGAGCCGGTCGGTCTCGATCTCCTCTCCGCTCCCGGCGTCGAGGTTGGCAGCGTAGATGAGCCAGCGGCCGTCTTTGTGTAATTGGCCGCCCCTGAGATAGTGGTTCGGGTCAGCCGCAGTGAGCGGCTCCATCACCCCTGGATCAGCGAGCCTGACCCGGAAGAGCCGGACGCGCTCGTCCCCGTCACTATCTTGCGATACGAGGACCGCGTCGCTGTCAGGGGTCCAGGAGACGACTTCCGTGTCCCCCTCTACGGTCTCAGTGAGGCGGAGAGGAGTCTGCGAGCCGTCTGTGGGTGCGGCGAACACGTCGGCGGCAGGCCCGAGACGCGACCAGCTCCACGCCACCCATTCCCCGTCGGGCGAGACGCATGGCCCAAAGAGCGCAGGGATGGAGAGCAGGGCTTCGAGCCTGAGGTCTGTGGACACGACCGGCTAGAACGTCGGCGGGGTGTTGACGTAGACGGCCTCGACGGGCTCCTCGCCGGCCCACCAGCGATGCGGGGTGGTGGAGGGGAAATAGAGCGTGTCCCCAGGCGTGACCTGGAACGTTCCATGATCCTTTAGTTCCACGAACAGCCGGCCGGAGATCACGTAGATGAACTCCTCCCCGTTGTGGGAGTAGAAACCCTCGCTCCCCGCGCCGGAAGGAACCCTTATGTAGGAAGGGTCCATAACCTGCTCACCCGAGGCCATCTCCTCGAATCGCACGCCGTTATCCCACTGCATCACGGGCCTTTCCGCGCTCCGAACCAGCGGCGAGCTCTGCTCGAGGTCGGCGCCGAACACCTCGCGCATGTTCGCCCCGTAGGCCCCGGCAAGCAGCCGCAAAGACGCGACCGAAGCTCCCGAACCTCCCCGCTCCAGCGCGGAGATAAACGAGATGGAGAGCCCTGTGGCCTCCGAGACCTCCTTCAGCGTCTTGTGGGCCTTGATCCTGAGCCTCCGCAAGCGCTCCCCCGGCGCCCCTGATGGTCCGCCGAGTATCGGTCCGTTGGGGCTGGTCGCCTCAGGCGCGCTGCCCAGGTGTTTGCGTATCGCCGCGAAGTTCAGGCCCTCGACCTTCCTTAGCTGTTTTATCTCGCGCAGCCGCTGTACGTCGGGTTCCGTGTAGACCCTGTAGCCCCGGTCTGTCCTGTGAGGTTTGATCAGGCGCTCCCTCTCCCACAACCTCAAAGTCTGCGGCGCAAGCCCTACCGCCTGTGAGACCTCGCCTATGGAGAACCCCATCGAACCGCTTCCCTTCGCCAATGCATCTCCCGTCGTGCCCGCAATGCCGATCCCTGTATGCTTGAATCCTAATTGTAAAGGTTTCTCCACAAAAGCAAGCATCCACCGTCCGGTAGATGCACGGACGAGGCACCATGCAGTGAGGATATCCCGCTCCGACACCAGGACGGCCGGGCGGGTCTTCACGAGAGAACCGCACGTTTGCCTTTGGTACACCACAAGGCCCGAGGATACCTTCTCGGTCTGAGCATCCCGAGACCTTCGACTCGCAGTTCTCGGGCATTTTGTCAGTAAAGTTCTCCAAAAGCTCCTGCTCGTAACGCGCTTCGTAATGCTTGGCAGACGCACGCCCACTATGATGGTAAGACAGAGAAGCGCTCAGGGCAGCTCGGAAGGAGTGAGAACGATGGTCGGGAGTACGGCAGGCGAGCCTGGCGTCAGGATGGCGCACCGCTTTGCCTACGCGGCCGGGGCCTCAGGCATCCTCGCCAGATCGAGGAAGCAGTGAGATGAGCCCACCCGTCTATCCACCTCCGACCACCCTGCACGGACGCTGGCTCTTACTGGTCCGAATGGCGTGGATGGTGGTGGCGATTACGGCGCTGGCGATAGTCGTATTCAGCGTCCCCAGCAGCTTCGAACACTATAGTAGCGTGTGCACCGCCGCATCCGAGGTCTGTTCCGAGCGGGCAGTAGAGCAGGCGCAGCCTACCTCCGAAGGCGTGCGAGCGTTACAGGACGTTGGCCTCTCGGTACGCTCCTATGCGCTCCTGAACGTCATCATCGACAAGGTCTTCCAGCTGGTGTGGTTTGCGGTGGGTGCCATCATCTTCTGGCGGCGCTCCGACGACTGGATGGCGCTGCTAGTCTCACTGTTTCTGGTAGCGTTTGGGACGGTTACAGTCGACCCCACGGATGCCGACGCATTGGTCTCCTTTCAACCGGCCTGGATGTTGCCTGTGCTGGGTGTAGAGATTGTGGGTGCAATTTGCGTCGTGCTGTTCTTTTTGCTCTTCCCCAGCGGACGGTTTGTGCCGCGCTGGACACGCTGGCTCGCCGTTGCGTTCATCGCTTATCAACTGACCGACATACTAATTCCTCCGGGTTTGTACTCAAGTTCGCCCGCCCTGGAGGGGGTTTCACAGTGGATGCTCCTAGGTTTCATAGTTGGCGTGGTCTGGTCTCAGATCTATCGTTACCGTAGAGCCTCCTCTGAGGCGCACCGTAGGCAGACCAAGTGGGTTGTGTTCGGCACGACCTTGGGTGTCGCGGGAACCTCCGTCTTCAGGCTACCGTTGGACTTCCACTTGGTTGGTGGAGACACACCTTTTGTTCTACTCCTTCTGAAGATAGGCTTTGCGTTATCCTTTCTGCTCGTCCCACTCTCCATCAGCATAGCGGTTGTGCGCTCGCATCTGTTCGACATAGACGTGGTCATCAACCGCACGCTCGTCTACGGCTTACTCACGGCCATGCTAATCGGACTCTACTTCGGCGCCATCGTGGTGTTGCAGCGACTCTTCGTCGTCGTCACGGGCGAGAAGTCCACCCTCGCGGTGGTGGCCTCCACTCTCGTGATAGCAGCCCTGTTCAACCCTTTGAGACGGCGCACCCAGTCGTTCATCGACCGTCGCTTCTACCGCAAGAAGTATGACGCGAGGCAGACTCTTGAGCGTTTCTCCGCAAAGCTCAGGGACGAGACGGACCTCGATTCCTTGAGCGACGACCTGGTAGGGGTGGTGAAGGAGACGATGCAGCCTGAGCACGTCACTTTGTGGCTGCGTCCCGACAAGGCCTCTAATGACCATCAGGTGTACTAGCAGACCCGGGACTCTATTACCAACAACAGCCTCTGCCAGCATCCTTGCACGTTTATAGTAGCCTTGCTATAAGGTAGAGAGTATGGGTGCAACGAGGGAAAGGAAGGCTATGGCGACGGTAGTAGGGGTACCCAAGGAGATCAAGGACATGGAGGGCCGTGTCTCCATGCAGCCTGACGGCGTTGCCGAGTTGGTACATAGCGGCCACGGGGTGTTGGTCCAGGCCGGCGCTGGCAAGGGTGCAGGATTCTCCGACGAGGAGTATGAGGAGGCGGGCGGGCACGTCGTCGACGGGCCTGACGAGGTTTTCGAGACCGCAGATCTTATCGTGAAGGTAAAGGAGCCCGTCCCCGAGGAGTACGACCGCTTCAGGGAGGGTCAGCAGCTCTTCACCTACTTGCATCTGGCCGCGGACAAAGGCCTCACGGAGTTCTTGATAGAGCGTAAGATCAACTCCATCGCCTACGAGACGGTCGAGGCGTCTGACGGGTCACTGCCGCTCCTTACGCCCATGAGCGAGGTGGCCGGGAGGATGTCCGTGCAGGCAGCGGCCCACCACCTCGAGAGCCCGCAGGGTGGGGCCGGGCTGTTGCTTGGCGGCGTGCCTGGGACCCCTGCGGCGAAGGTCACCATCATCGGCGGTGGGGTCGTCGGCACCGAGGCCGCCAAGATAGCCCTCGGCATGCGGGCGCTGGTGAGCGTGCTGGACATCAGCCCCAAGCGTCTCGCCTATCTCTCTGACATCTTCGAGGGACGCGCCGACCTCGTTATACCCAACCGCGCCAGGACCGCGGCCTACGTCAAGCAGGCCGACGTGGTCATAGGGGCCGTGCTCGTGCACGGGGCGAAAGCGCCCAAGCTCGTCACGCGAGAGATGGTCGCGAGCATGCGCCCAGGGAGCGTGGTCGCCGACGTCGCCATCGACCAGGGTGGGTGTATAGAGACGGCGAGGCCGACCACGCACTCCGATCCCACGTACGTCGAGGAGGGCGTCGTGCACTACTGCGTCGCCAACATACCTGGGGCTGTGGCGAGGACCTCGACGCTGGCCCTGACCAGCGCGACGTTGCCGTATCTGATCAAGATAGCTGACAAAGGCATAGAGGGTGCGGCGACCGAAGATGAGGCCCTGGCCAAAGGACTCTCGACGCTAGGGGGGGATCTCGTCTCCGAGCCGGTCGCCGAGGCTCACGACCTCTCCTACACCGATGCGGAGAAGATCCTCGGGTAGACTGATCTACAGGCGCCGCGGGTCTTGATCCATTTTTCTCTCGAAGAGTTGGATGCCCGCCGCAAGGCCGCGTCCGAAGAGTTGACCGAACGCGGACTCGACGGGCTACTCATGTTCCGCCAGGAGTCGATGTACTACCTGACGCCAGGCCGAGCACACCTCGGTGGTCGAGAATATCAGGGTCTGGTACGACGCAGAAGGTGCGGATCCCGCCGAGGACCTGAGGGAGATCCTCGAAGAGCACGGCTGCAGGGGAAAACGCCTGGGGATAGAGTCCGATGCTTACGGTCTAACGGGCTACAACCTCAAGCGCGTGGAG
>JAJNDJ010000097.1 GCA_021156345.1 Rubrobacteraceae bacterium
GCCTGCGGTCACGGCGAGGAACGCGGCGAAGCAGACGCCGAGCAGGGTCGCGACGTAGCGGAGGTTCAGGAAGCGCCCCGCGGCGGCGAACAGGGCCAGAAATATGAAGTCGCTAACGCCGAGACCGAAGCCCAGGGCGGAGCCGAACGTCGGGAAGACGAGCAAAAGACCGTCGAGTACAGGTGAGTCCTCTTGCACGAGCACCCTGGTTGGTCCTGCGAAGACGCTGAAGAGGTCCGAGGCTATCGCGGCCAAGACGATGATCAGGACTACGCCCACGGAGGTTATGTAGCGGGCGAGCGCGATGCCCACGCACGCGGCCGCGAGGATCCTCGAAAGGTCGGCAAAGGAGAGCGCGAGCAGGACAAAGACCCCTGAACCACTCGCCAGGTCCTCGGGCCTGGCGAGGAAGGCTGAGGAGAGGCCGAGAGCGGCGGACACACCACCGAGAGCCAGAATCCGGGACGTGGCGTAACCCCCCGCAGCGACAAAGAACCCGTGGAGCAAGAGAGAGATGGGAACGAGGACCAGGGCGTATGCAGTGATCCGGGCGGCAAGGATAGATTCCGGCATCGTATCTACCAGGGGCAAGAGGAGGATCAGGGCCACCAGCGTCGCCGCGCCAACAAGCGAATAAGAGAGTCCTCGTGTAGCGAGATGTCTCAAAACGTACCCTATCCTTTGTACCCGACGACGGCCCGCTCGGGATGGCGGAGGAAGTCTATAAAGTTCAGCATGTAGATGGCCGTCAGCGCCAGGCCGAAGATGAATTGCGTGATCCAATCGGCGCCCTGGTTCGATAGGATAAGAGCCCCCAGCAGGGTTACGAGGAGCCCGTTACCCATCTTGGCCCCAACCCCTATGGATAACTGCTCGTCGTTGCGGCCGCCCAACCGGTAGAGCCGGTAAAGCATGACCGCAATACTTACGATGTAAAGTTGCGATAGGACCGCGAGCCACCGGTTGTCTGCCAGGGATGCGACTAGCAGAGCATCCCCGGTGCATAGAGCGCAGAGGCTGGCCAGGCAGGTCGTTCTCTTGCCGTACTTCAGGAGGAACGTCGGCTTGCCGAAGGCGGCGTCGCCCTCCCTGTCCCTGAAGTCTTTGAGTATGATCCGGCCCGCGAACAGCAGATAGAGGGCCATCATCAAGGGCAGGTCTGTCGCCCGGACGCTCTCTCCAACTACCACCACGCCGGCCCAGTAAGGGATGCCGACGTAGGCCACGGCCAGTGTCAGCGGCGCCAGGAAGGTCCTGTACGACAGCCTGGCCGGCGGCAGAGAATAGAGAGCCCCGATCACGACGGACAACAGCATGATCCCCGCGGTGCCAGGACCGGCGGCGAGCCCAAGTGCCACTGCAAGGAGGCTCGACATCAAGAACAGCACCCACAAGTCCGCGGGCCTGGCTATGCCCGTTACGAGGGGCCTTCCCTTGTCGCCGGGGTGGTTTATCTCGTCGATCTTCCTGTCCGAGATATCGTTCACGCTCGTCGCGCTAACGTAGCTCGACGCCAGGGCGAGGATCGTCAGGATCACCGGCGCGTCGATAGACGTAAGCCCCCTGTGCCACGCGGCCCCGAGCAGCATGAAGAGGACGATCATCACTGCCACGCGATAGCGCAGCAGGCTCCAGTAGAGGTCAAGCACCTTCATGCTTACTTGGGCGTATATGTTCGGAAAGGCCAGATGCTGACCAGCGTCAGTAGGAAGACGACCCACATAACGTGGTAGAGCACGATCAGGGCCAGACCCAGCCAGAAGAAACTGGCCAGGAGGGTGGCGTCTCCCAGACGGACAGCCCGCTTCTCGACCTCGTCGAAAGCCTTGTAGGCCAGGACGGCGGCCAGGACCAGGGCGAGCGCTATCGCAGCACCGAACGTGGAGAAGATATAGAAGAGGTAGGAGAAGGTCGGTAACCCGATGTAGACCACGGGCATGACCCAGAGGAAGCTGGCGGCGAAGGCGACGAGGATGACGACGCCGACGACAATGGTTCTGTTCGACCACCGTCCCCTCTGTTCCGGTGGAGGTTCGGACGGGAGCGCGCGGCGCCTAAAACGTCGTCTGAAGACGCTGTACATCACCCTGAAGACGAGCAGGTAGAGCAGAAGGACGCTCGAGCCGACCCCGAGGTAGAACCACAGTTGGTTCGGATCTCCAAACCCGGCGTCGAACGCCTGCTCGCGGTTGGCCTGATACAGCGCGGCCGGCGCCAGGCCGAGCTTCACCGCCGCTATCAGGGCGTTATAGCCGGCGGCCAGGACCAGGACCGTCCTGCCGAAGCCCATGCCAAGCCGGTAGATGTAGCCGAAGAAGCCGGCGGTCAGGACGATGACCATCAACCCGGCGACCAGGAAGACGGCGAACCCGGGCCGCTCGGGTCCGGCTAAGAGCCCGGGGACCGCTACCATCACGGCGGCGCCGGCCAGACCGAAGAGTGTCAGCGCCACCGCCAGGGTCGAAAGGCTCTTGGCACCAGTAGACACGTCGTCGATTAGCTCAATTCGCTGTAACTGCGGCTTCCAGGGCGGGGCGGATGCGTTTGAACTCCGCTTCGAGCTCGTCTAACAGCTCGGGGGCGTGCGACAGTTCACCTGAGGCGCCGAGTTCCTGAATCCCGGCGCAGATCTCCGCCATTTGAACTGCTCCCATGTAGCCGGAGCCGCCTTTGAGCATGTGGGCCGTCTCCTCGACCTTCTGGGCATCTCCCCTCTCGACCGCATGCCGCAACTCATCCAGCCGTAGCGGCACGTCGTCGATGAACAGACCCACGATCCTGGCCAGTTTGTCCGGTTCCCCATCTCGCTGGGGCCCGCGCCGGCTCTCCAGTACGGAGAGGTCGAGGGCGGGAGTGTCTTCGGCGGTTTCTGAGTTCTCGTCTCTAGTGCGTGCGGGGGGTTCCTGCTCGGGCTGGGGGATCCAACGCCCCAGCACGGCCTCCAGCTCCTCATGCCTTACCGGTTTCGCTATGTAGTCGTCCATGCCTGAGGCCAGTGCTCTTTCCCTATCCCCTTGCATGGCGTCGGCGGTCATGGCGATTACCGGGGTGTGACGGATGGATCCCTCGCGCCGGCGGATCTCGGCAGTGGCCTCGTAGCCATCCATCTCGGGCATCTGAACGTCCATGAGCACCGCCCCGTACTGGATATTCGAGAGTGCCTCGACGGCCTCCCTCCCGTTGTTCACGGCGTCTACCTGGTAGCCTGACCTCTCGAGCATCCTTATGGCCACCATCTGGTTCACGGGGTAATCCTCGGCGAGGAGGACGTGACCGCGGGACGCCTGTCCTTCGGCCGCCGGTGTTGCGTGCGGAGCGGGCCTCACGCCTCTCCGCGACGGTCTGGCCTGTGTCTCTGAAGGGGCGCCTAGCATCGTCGCGAGGGCGTCGTGGAGCTGCGACTGGCGCACCGGCTTGTTGAGGACGACCTCCACGCCTGCCATGCGTGCAGTCTCGTTGATGTTGATGCCAATAGAGGTAAGCAGCACCAGCCTGGTAGCAGAGATGGCCGGTTCTGCACTTATGGCGCGGGCGAGTTGTAGCCCGTCCATATCTGGCATCTGCATATCCAGGACCGCCAGGTCGTATGCCTCCCCGCTTTCGGCCGCTGCCCGAAGTAACTCGAGCGCCTCCGCCCCGTTCTCCGCCATGCCGTCCCTCATGCCCCAGGAGGTGATCTGCTTGTGCAGAATACGGCGGTTGGTCTCGTGGTCGTCGACGATGAGCACGCGAAGGTCGCGCAGGCCCGCGCGGGAGACGGGGGTCGCCCGCCCTTCCTCCGGTCTCTTCTCGAGCCTAGTGGTGAACCAGAAAGTGGAGCCTACGCCGGGCTCGCTCCTCACGCCTATCTCTCCACCCATCATCAACACCAGTTGCTTGCTTATGGCCAGACCGAGCCCCGTGCCCCCGTAGCGGCGGGTCGTCGATGCGTCTGCCTGGGTAAAGGGTTCGAAGAGCCCGGAACGCTGTTTTTCGGTCATGCCGATGCCTGTATCACTAACTTCGAAATAGACCGTGGCCGTATCCGGAGTGTCCTCGAGGAGATCTGCCCGCAGGGTCACCTCGCCCTCCTCTGTAAACTTGATCGCGTTGCCGAGGATGTTGGTGAGGACCTGCCGCAGACGGAAGGGATCGCCGCGCACGGCGGTCGGCGTGCCTGGCTCGACGAAGCTGACCAGTTCCAGGCCCTTCTCGTGGGCATGTCCGGCGAGCAGGGCGGCGACCTCTTCGACCTCTCTTCTCAGCTCGAAGTTTATGGTCTCCAGGCTCAGGCTGCCCGCCTCTATTTTGGAGAAGTCCAGGATGTCGTTGAGGATGGCGAGCAGAGTCTGGCCCGAGTAGTTCACCGTCTGCGCGTACTCGCGTTGCTCCTCGTCCAGGTGGCTGTCCAGAAGGAGGTCTGTCATGCCGATGACGCCGTTCATAGGCGTCCTTATCTCGTGGCTCATGTTGGCCAGGAACTCGCTCTTGGCCCTGTTGGCCTCCTCGGCCCTCTCCCTCTCCGCCCGCATCTCTTCTTCGGCCAGTTTGCGCTCGCCGTCGATTCGGTAGAGCAGGCGGGCGCTCCACCACACCAGGGCGGCGACGACGAACATGTTCGCCACGGTGATCAGGGACACCCCGAGCTCTGTGCCGTAGAGGCCTGCCTGTTGTCCCCTGAGCCTGAACCAGCCGAGCACCAGCGGGACCAGGAGGGAGGCGGGCAACAGACGGCGCGCCACCACACCCCCCACATTGCGGCTCGTGACGACGGCCATAAGGCCGCGCTCGGGACGCGCGCACAGGACGCCGGCCGAGAGCACGACGAAACTCATCGACGCTATGGGGATGTAGGATGTGTTGCCGTACAGGTTCGCGACGCCGTACACATAGCCGGCGAAAGCCAGTACGGAGAACACGAACACAGTCAGGGCGAGATACTGTGAGACCCAGAGGAGGATCTGGTCGACGCCAGGCTCCAGGCCAAAGAGTACCTGGATCAGCCTGGACAGGCCGAAGAGGGCCACCACGAGGGCGCATACCCGTGAGATCCAACGCGCTCGCTGGTCCGCCCGCTCATCCTGCAACAGCCAGGCCGACACACCGGCCAACAAGAGCCCCACCGCCGAGATGGGGTTCATCGCCACAGGACCTGGCAGAACGCCTCTGAAGTCCCCTACAGCGAGCGTCCAACCGACTAGAACTATGCAGCCGACGAGTATGGTCACGATGCTCGAAGACCGCGAGAAAGTTTTCAGGGAGGTAACAAGACTAGGGATGGAGTCGCCCCCAAGCCCAGGTCTCCCCGCCGCTTCATTTCCTTGCCCGGCTATCTCGTACTCCCGTTACCAGCTGTTCCCTACAACAACCGGGTTGCCGGAAAGAGCCTCTCCAAGCCAACATCCACAACGACCGGATGCCATTGTACTCTAGTGTCAGACCGCAGGTGTTAGGTTACGGGTCAGCCCCGCGGGCCTGTCCCCGCGAAAGCGGGGAGCGGGGAGCGGGAATCCACTGCGTGTCGGCTATCGTTCACAATAGTGAAGTACAGTTGGCCTGCGAACCGTTGGGGAGTCAGCATGAGCGACCCAGACCTCGTGATCGAGAAGATTCAGAGAGCATTCGCGGGGAACGTGCATCCGGGAGGGCGTTTCCTTCAGGGTAGTTTCGAAGGATGCGAACCGTATGAAGAGGTGGGTCCCTTCGAGAAAGAGGAGGATTGGAGGGGTATCGATGCGGGTTTTCTGGATGGCCATCAGACGGCGGACCCACTATTCCATCTGACGCACGGATTCTCTGACTGGACCACCGAGGTTCCCGCCGGGGAACGTACCTTCGCTATCAGGCACGGCAGGTCGGCGTTCATCAATCCGAGGAGGTACGGTGCCATGACCTCCTACGACTACGCGCGATGGCGCCTCTCGGTCTTCACCAGGGAAGAAGCGAACGCCATAGTCGCCTACCTGGAATTCAAACGGGATCTAGATCCCGACGTTATCGACAGGTCGGCTATCGATGCAGCCCTTGACTCATTCTGGTTGGAGAGGGCGCGGACAGCGCCACAGGCAAGCAACCTCGCGCAGCATATAGCAGAACAAGAGGAATACCTCGCCGCGATAAGTCCAGACATCGAAGAAAGTACTCATGAAAGTTGACCCATCCCGGATACTTCTCGCGGCCGGATAAAGTCGGGGATTACCCATGCGCGTGGTACCAGGCAGACAGGAACGACTCGCCGGCCTCTTCGTGGTCGTCGGTTCAACCATCGTGTTCGCACCCGCCATCTGGCTCCTGCAGCGCTGGGGCGAAGCTGTAGCGCATGATCCGGCAGACGCCTGGGGCGCCCGGTGGCTCGGCGAACACTTGACGGCTCATCCGTACCTGACGGCGGGTGTTGTCTTGCTCAGCATAGTGCTCTCGAGCGGAATGGTTATGCTGATCTTGGTCAGCCTCGCAAAACGGCTGGCGGCCCGACTCGCGGGCCGTAGGCAGCAGTCGGCATCGGGAAGTCGCGAGGAACCGTAATTCCCGCCCCCCTCACCGCGTTCCCGCCTTGTGATGAACACATAACGTATAATTCGATCCACCAATAGGAGTGTAAGAGGGGTCCACGATATCCTGGAACGCCGACAGCGCTGAAGTCGCCGAATGCAGGACCTCGACACGGGAGGCAAAGGGGAAACCTGCCATGGCATGTTTCGCGGGCCTGACCGTGCAGGCGCAGAGGATGACAGTTTCCTATGAAACGCTCTCTTGAAATAGCTCTACGCTATGGCGTGGCGATGGCGGCTGTCGGTGCAGCGCTAGGGACCAAACTGCTGCTGGACCCCCTGACCGTACAGGACACGCCGTTCCTTCTTGTCTTCGGTGCCATAATCGTCAGCTCCTGGTACGGCGGGCTGGGACCCGGTCTGCTGGCCACCGCCGTAAGCGCCCTGGCGACAGATTATTTCTTCCTCTACCCCAGGGGCACCCTCACGGGATTCAGCCTCGAGGGGATAGACGTGATCACGTTCATGCTCGAAGGGGTACTGGTCAGCCTGCTTACGTCATCGCTGCGCTCGGCAAGGGATCGGGCCCAGCGGAGCACGCTCGAGGCGAGGAGTCATGAGGAGAGTCTGCGCGAGAGCGAGGAGCGTTTCAGGCTGATGATCGAGGGGGTCAAGGACTACGCCATCTTCATGCTCGACCCCGGAGGGCACGTAACGACCTGGAACGACGGCGCGGAGCAAATAGAAGGTTACGGGGAAGGGGAGATCCTGGGCCGGCACTTCTCGTCCTTCTACCAGGGAGAAGATGTGGAGCGTGGACACCCCGAGGATGTGCTGCGCGCGGCGCTGGCAGAGGGCCGTTACGTGGAGGAGGGGCTAAAGATCCGCAAGGACGGCTCCAGGTTCTGGGCGAGCGCCGTCATCACTACCCTCAGGGACAGGAAAGGCAACCTCAAGGGCTTCTCGATGGTGGTGCACGACGCGACGGAGCGCAAGCACGCGGACGACGTGCTGCGCTTCCTGGCCGAGAGCAGCGCGACGCTCGCTTCTTCGCTCGATTACAGGACCACACTCGTCAATGTGGCCCGCCTCGCGGTGCCCACCCTGGCCGACTGGTGCGCCGTCGACGTCATGGAGGAGGACGGCACTGTCGAGAGGCTCGCTGTGGAGCATTCCGACCCCGAGAAGGTCGCGCTAGCCTACGAACTGCAAGAGCGCTTTCCATCGGACCCCGAAACGACGCGGGGGGTGCGCAAGGTGCTCAAGACCGGCGAACCGGACATGATGGCGGAGATACCAGAGGAGCTCCTTGATCAGGCCGCCGTGGACGTCGAGCACAGGACGATCATGAGGGAGCTTGGCTTGAGGTCCTACATGGTCGTGCCCATGGTCGCGCGGGGGAGGAATCACGGCTCGATCACGCTGGTCTCCGCGGAGTCGGGGCGGAGCTACGAGGAGACAGACCTGAGGCTCGCCGAGGAGCTGGCGAGGCGTGCCGCCCTGGCCGTGGACAACGCGAAGCTCTACGAAGAGGCGCAGAGGGAGATCTCCGAGCGCAGGGGTGTGGAAGAGGCTTTGCGTCAGAGCGAGGAGCGTTACAGGACGGTGGTCAAGCAGGCCGCCGAGGGGATCTTCGTGGTCGACATCGACACCAAGCTCATACTCGAAGCGAACGTCGCGTACCGCAACCTGCTCGGCTATACAGCCCAGGATATGCTAGGACTCGGGCTTACTCTATACGACGTCGTGGCGCACGACCGCAAGAGCATCGACCTGTATCTAGAGAAGATCCAGGACGAGGGGGTCCACTTTATCGGGGAACGGCGTCACCGGAGGAAAGACGGCTCGCTGGTAGACGTCGAGGTCAGTTCGAGCGTGATCTCTTACGGCGGCGGCGAGGCGTTGTGCGTCATCGTGCACGACATAACAGAGCGCAAACGTTCCGCGGAGCGTCTGCAGCGCAGCCTGGACGCCTTGCTAGGCCTCTACGAAGCGGGCCAGATCCTGAGCTCCAGCCTGGAGCGCGAAGAGATCGGCTCGCGACTACTGGAGATAGCAAGCCGCGTGTCGAACCTCACCGCCGCGGTCATCAGTATCCCGGACGAGGAGGGAGAACTGAGGATCTGGCGCTCCTCGGGTCTGGAAGGATTGTGGCGCCAGGTACGCTTCTCCCCCCAGGCAGCGGCAGCCCGCCAGAAGGCCCTGGAGACCAGGAAGTACCAGACCGCCAGGCTGCAGCAACCTGGGGATGCGGACGGACCGCGACTAGTCAGCCTGAACCTCCCGCTGCTGGTGCGGGGGCGGCTCATCGGTGTGCTCGAAGCCTACGGACCGCAAGCCCTTATGGAGAGGCAGTATGAGGAGACCCTGATCAGCCTCGCAAACCAGGGTGCGAGCGCCCTGGAGAACGCGCGGCTCTACGCTGAGCTGGCCGAGCGTGAGAACCGGCTGCAGGACCTGATCAGGAAGCTTATAACGGCCCAGGAAGAGGAGCGCCGAAAGGTCTCTTACGAGGTGCACGACGGTCTCGCGCAGACGGCCGCAGGGGCCCATCAGCTCCTACAGGCTTTCGCCAGGCAACACCCACCCGACTCCGAGAAGGGCCGCAAAGCCCTCGCCCGGGTTTTGGAGCTGGTGCAACAGACGGTCGGTGAGGCCAGGTATGTCATAGCCGACCTCAGGCCCACCGCGCTCGACGACTTCGGGCTGGCGGCCGCTGTTCGCCTGCAGGTCGAGAAGATCAGTAGCGAAGGCTCCCAGGTCGACTACGAGGAAGCGCTGGGAGATGAACGTCTGCCGCCCGAGGTCGAGACAGCGCTTTTCCGGGTCGCGCAGGAGGCCCTCACAAACGTCCACAAGCATGCTCCCTCTGCCCGGGTGAGGATCACACTCCGGCGCCTGAACGACTCTGTTCGCCTGCAAGTGCGGGATTGGGGGCCTGGCTTCAACCCGGAGAAGATCACCGACGGGGGTGGGCCCGGCGAGCGTCTGGGTCTCTCCAGCATGCGTGA
>JAJNDJ010000098.1 GCA_021156345.1 Rubrobacteraceae bacterium
TCGGGTGGCGCTCGTGGACGCCGGGGACTTTGGCGGGGCGACTTCAGGGGCCTCCGCGCGCCTGGTCCACGGTGGGCTTCGCTACCTTGGAACGGGTGATTTTCGGCTCGTGCGTACGGCCCTGAGGGAGCGCGACGTCCTCGCCTCCCGCGTCGCGCCGCATCTGGTAAGGCCGCTGCCTTTCGTGTTATCTGCGGCCGGAGGACGGCGTCAGCGCTCGAGGTGCGCGGCCGGACTGCTCGTCTACGCAGCGCTAGATGGGTTCAGGAGTCCACTTCCGCGCTTCGTCACACCGGAGGAGGCTGCCTTTCTCGTGCCACCCCTCAGTGTCGGAGATACCGCTTCACACGCCGTCTACTACGAGGCCAGGACCAACGATAGCCGACTGGCGCTCGCCACCGTGACCGCCGCCGCGCGTTCCGGCGCCGTGGTGGCGAATTATCTACGGGCTACGGACCTCGATCTGGGGCCGGGTAGGATCTCACGCGTGCTGCTACAGGGGCGCGAGGGAGAGGTCACCGTCAGATGCATGGCCGTGGTCAACGCCACAGGTCCGTGGCTGGATCTCCTGAGGCACATGGAGGATTCCACTTGCGAGCCAGTCACTCGCCTGAGCAAGGGAGTCCACGTCGTCCTTCGACCGCATGAACAGTGGCGGGCGGCCTGCGCCGTCTCTCTGGAGGATGGACAGCACCTCTACGCCGTGCCCTGCGAAGACATGATCCTCCTCGGTACCACCGAGCAGGAGTACCATGGTGACCCTGCAACTGTAGCCGCGGAGCCCGAAGACATCTCCTATCTGTTGCAAGCGGCCAGGCACTTCCTGCGCCCCGAGATGCTTTGTCACGAGCGTGTCATCTCCGCGTTCGCGGGGCTGCGCGTCTTGCCAATGGGGGAGGAAGCGACGCTCCATGCCAGCCGGGACCACCTCCTGAGCGTCGGGCAAGGCGGCATGGTCTCGGTGGCAGGCGGCAAGCTGACCACCCACCGCCGGATAGCCCTCGATGCCCTGCGACACCTGCCCGATGGAGTCAGGCCCCGGAGACTCTGCCTCAGCGACGCTCCTCTCCCCGGCGCCTCTCCTGTTCGGGCTCTCTATGCCAGGCTCGACGATTCGAAGGTGGATCATCTGCTGCGCATCTACGGATCAGAGACCGGTAAGTTACTCGGATATAGCAATGTGAAAGACAACGCGCTCGAAAGGATAACGCCAGGAGCGCCGGACCTCTGGGCGCAGGTCTTTCATGCGGTGGGCGAAGAGTGGGCCCTGACCGCCGAGGACGTCATTTACCGCAGAACCACGCTTGGCCTGCGCGGCTTCGATACGCCAGGGATCCGGCAGAGGATCTCCACAGTTCTCGAAGCCGGCGGGATGAGCCCCGTGCGCCTCGGCCCCCTACGCTGTGCAGGCAATGGTCTACCTAGAGGAGTTCGAGGGTAACGGCTCGTTACCTTGGGGACGAGGAGCTTAGGAAAGGTTAGCCCTTCTTAACCGGCCGTTGCCCGATCTGTTACGTCCGTCCGCTACAGTGCCCTTCAGGCTAAGGACGGGAGGTACCTTCTGTGGGAGAGAGGACGAGGCTCGGACTCGGGATTCTTGGCGTCGCGTTAGTGCTTGGCGGCCTGGGAGACGTCCTGCTACGCGCTACGCCGTGGGGGATCAACTTCCTCATCTGGGTAACGGCCCTCGTTGGTTTCGCTCTCTTTCTCGCCAGGCGGGGGCGCGTTGGTACCGGGGGAGAGGGGAAGTGGCTGATCTTCGTTGCTGTGGCCTTCGCCGCCGGGGTGGTCCTACGCGATTCTCCCGTGGTGGTATTCCTAGATCTCCTTGGCGTCCTGATCTCACTCTCCCTTGCCGTGTGGCTGGGACGCAGCGGGAGCCTGCGACGCGCCGGCATCTTGGACTACGTTCTTGGGGGGGTCTATACCGGCGCCCTGACCTCAGCGGGACCGATACCTGTTAGCGTGGCTGACATAGAATGGCGCGAGGCAGTCCGTGGGCGATGGAAGGGGCAGGCGCTGGCGGTGTCGCGGGGTATTCTGCTCGCAGCCCCGCTCTTGCTGCTCTTCGGCACGCTCCTGGTGGCGGCCGACGCCATCTTCGAACGACTCGTGATCGACATCTTCGGCTTCGACCTCGCCGAGGTCTTCTCACACCTGCTTCTCATTACCTTCTTCGCCTGGACAACGGCAGGGGTGCTCTGGGCGGGACTGATGGCGCGGGTCCCGGAGAACTTGGCGATTCCACGTCCCAGAGTACTCTCGCTCGGCATCGTCGAGGTAGGGATAGTGCTAGGTCTTCTGGACCTCCTTTTCCTGACTTTCGTCGTGATCCAGGTCCGCTACCTGTTTGGCGGTGCGGGGCGCGTGGCCGCCACGGCGGGCCTGACCTACGCCGAGTACGCCCGTCGCGGATTCTTCGAACTGGTCACCGTAACCGCCCTAGCGCTCCCCCTCTTGCTAATCGCCCACTGGCTGCTCAGGGCCGAGACCCGCGCCCACGAGCGTCTGTTCAAGGCGCTTGCAGGAATAATGGTAGTCCTGCTCTTCGTCGTCGTGGCCTCCGCGCTGCAGCGGATGTATCTCTACCAGCAAGAGTTCGGCCTGACCGAGCTGCGCCTCTACACAACCGTATTCATGATCTGGATCTCCGTCGTCCTACTATGGTTCGTCCTCACCGTGATGCGCGCCAGGCGCGACCGCTTCGCGTTCGGCGCCCTTCTCGCCGGTTTCGCCGCCATATTCGCCATAAACGCCATGAACCCCGATGCCCTGATAGCAAGCACCAACATAGATCGCATGGAAGATGGAAAGCGCTTCGACGCCTACTATCTGACCACCCTCAGCGCCGATGCCGTGCCCGTGCTCGTCGAGTCTCTCCCCGAGATAGGCGACACCCGCCTGTGGAAAGACTATACAGTCGAGCGGGCTGTCGTGAATCGCTGGGACTCCAGACAGGTTGACTGGCGCACGTGGAACCTGGGCCGTTCGAGAGCCCGCCAACTGGTCAGGAGTCACGTCGAAGACCAGGACTTACGAGCATCCAGGATGATCAGCTTTGACTCCAGGCACCAAGATAGGGCGTTTATGCACCGTCCCGACCGAGTTATCCACAACATCTTGTGGATAAGAAGCCCACAACGGGGGATAAGTGGATCAACTGTAACAAGCGCTTAACAATTGGCATCGGGTTACAGAGTTCAGCTATGTCTCGCTGAAGTGCCTAGAAGCGGAGGCGAAGCAGGAGCGTGCTGAAATGCTGACTAACTCTATGGGCGGAGCGTGTGGACAAGCGTCCTCGAGGCATTACAATCAGTGTGGAGAACAGACGCTTACAAGAGGTGAGAGAGTGATAACCGAGGAGCGCGTGCAGGACCAGCTACGGAATGTTATAGACCCTGAGATCGGGATGGACCTCGTCGAGCTCGGCCTGATCTACGACGTCGGCGTGCATGACGAGGGGCGTCATGTCGACGTCACCTTCAGCCTCACCAGCCCGATGTGCCCCGTTGGGGATTTGATCCAGGAGCAGGTCGAGACGGAGACGCTCTCCATAGAGGGTGTCGAGACCGTGAACGCCCAGCTCACATTCGAGCCGATGTGGAGTCCCGAGATGATGAGCCCCGCCGCCAAGCTGTTCTTCGGCCGGTAAGACTGCTCTGAACGTGCGAAGATAGGATCTGTCTGCGCCTTACCCGTTTCCCGCGTCGTATGGTCCCCTTCACATCCTCTTTAGCGTCCGCCCAGCTCCGCCACACGCTCGCGCACGGCCGCGACGACCTGCTCCTGGGGTCTGGCAGTCTCATGGAAGCTGCGGGTATCGAAGGGTTCGCCGAAGGTGACCGTGACCTGCTCCAACCTTCGCAAGAACTGTCCTCTCGGCATGGCCTCGAATGTGCCTCGGATGAACACGGGCACGACAGGCACCGGACAGTAACTCAACAGTATTCCCACACCCGGCTTGAACGGTTGCAGAGTTCCTGTCGGTGAACGTTCACCTTCGGCGAACCAGACCAGGTTCTGTCCGCGCCCGAGCACCGCAGCCCCGAAGGCCAGGCTCGAGAAGCCTGCGCGGCCGAGGTCGATCGGAACCACCTGCGCGAGACGGCTGACGAGTCGCGCCAGCGGATTGCCGAAAGCAGCGCCCGTCCATCCAGCCCAGTACGTACTCCGCAGAACGCTGTGGCGGAGCGCTGCAGCCACCGCGAACGCATCCAGGTAGCTGACGTGGTTCGGTGCGATGATGAACGGCCCCTCATCAGGCAGGTTCTCCAGGCCTTTTACCCTCAGGCGGAACGGCCCCCGCATCATTATCCGGTTGAGGGCGAACAAACTCCTGGCCATCGCCGAGCCCGCGGGTCCCAGTGGCTTCAGCCACCGCTTTTGCCTGTCGTCAAGAACCTCTTCTGGCCTTTCGAAGGGTGAGATACGATGTGTTGTTCCGCCGGCTCCCGAGTCGACCTCCCGCAGCAGGTCGCGGACGGTGTCGATGCGTTCGATCGCCGCTTCGTCCAGATCCACGCCGAACTTCTCGCCGATCTCCAGCGTCAGGTTCACCCATCCCAGCGAATCGATGTTCAGGTCGAACTGCATGCTCGTCTCAGGTGCAAGCCTCTTGTCGGGATAGCGCTTGGCCAGGAGATTCCAGACGCCCATGGCGGCGGTATCGTCGAGCAATGCTCGGATTTCCCCTGACATCGCGACAGGTCCTACGGACGTCCTATCCTGGCTGTCCACGCCTCTACTGGCCCGTTCGTAGCGCTCCTCCAGGACGTGGCGCCTGAGCTTGCCGAGCCTCGTGAACTCCAGAGGTTCGCGGCTTATGGCGTAGTCGGAGATGCGCTGGTAGGAAGGCAGGCGTATCGACCCCTCCTCGACCGCCTCACGCATCACGCGGTGGATGTCGGTACCTCGACCTATCTCACC
>JAJNDJ010000319.1 GCA_021156345.1 Rubrobacteraceae bacterium
CGACCTCTCCTGCGCCACCGTCCGGAACACGGCGTCGGCCCGCCCTTCACCGGAGCCTGCTTCGCCTGTTATAAGGGCCGTCGGGCAGCCCTTCTCCCTAGCTTGCTCCAACGCGAGGGCCGTGTAGCGTTTGGTCCCACGGTGGCTCACAGCGACGACACAGTCCTCCCGGCGCAACTCCGGCCCATAGAGCGCGAGGTCGAAGGAGTGGACCGCACGGACGTCGAGCCCGCCGCCGTAGGCTCGCATCAGATGCTCGCCGACTAGGGATGCGTGGTGTGAGGTTCCGATACCCGCCAGGAAGACCCTCTGGCAGGAAGATATTCGAGTCGCGAACTCGTCGATCGCACTTTCGTTGCGCTTGACGACCCGGACCAGTGCCTCAGGTTGGGTCAGGATCGCCTCGTGCATGTGGTAGGGGTGCGAGGTTCGTGGTTTGGTGGTCATGCCAACTCCTCCCCAGATAGTCGAACGGTGTTTTTCAGTCCCGGGTTATCGGTATGTATCCAGGCTGCGACGAGACGCGCTCCAGCCACACGCAAACTGCCGGGAAGTCCTCGAGATCGAAGCCCCCCTCGTCCGCGACGTGGGTGTAGGCGTAGAGGGCGATGTCCGCTACCGAGTAACGCCCCCCGACGAAGAACTGCCTGCCTTTCAGGTGCTTCTCCATGACCCCGAGCGCGTCGTAGCCGAGCTCTTGTTTGACCTCGAGGGCACCCTGGCGTTCTTCGGTCATCTCCGCGTCGAAGACGTGAAGCCAGGCGCGGGCCACGGCGATGTTTGGCTCGTGACTGTACTGCTCGAAGAACATCCACCGCAGCGCCTGCGCCTTGTCAAACCGGTCGTCCGGTAGAAACGGGGTGCCTTCGGCGAGGTAGAACAGGATCGCATTCGATTCCGGCAGGAACTCTCCCGTTTCGGTCTCCAGCACGGGAATGCGCCCGTTGGCGTTGACGTTTTCGAGGAACGCGGGCGTTCTTGTCTCACCCTTGGTTATGTTGTACTCGATCCGCTCGAAAGGGATGCCGAGTTGCGTCATCAAAAGCCTGACCTTGTAGCCGTTCCCCGACGGCAGGTAGTCGTGCAGACGCAGGGTCATCCGGCCTCACCCCCTTCCGGGCCGTAGAAGACGACCCAGACCGTAAGGTCGTCCGTGAAGTCTTCGAAGCGGTGCTCGACGCCGGCAGGCACGAACAAGACGTCGCCGGGGGCGAAGGGATGGCGCTCCGGACCGTTGACGAACGTCCCGCTTCCGCTGACGACCACGTACAGCTCGTCGCGGGTATGCGGCGTCTGCGGGTCGGTGCCGCGGGGCGCGTAGATCTCGACCTCCATGCTCCCGTGTAGCATCGATACGTCGCGCGAGGTTTTCCCTGACCTCGGGCCACTCGTCGTCGATGATGCTGTAGTAGGCGGAGTCGCGGCGTTCACCGCCACGCACGAGCATGTGCTTGCGGAAGATGCCCTCGAACTGTGCCGGTAGAGCCGCAAGGGCAGCACGTGAACGTTCGTTGCGGGAGTCGGTCTTGAACTCGACGCGCAGGCAGCCGAGGCGCTCGAAGGCATGTTCCAGCATCAGGAGCTTGGCCTCGACGTTGGCGCCTGTCTGCCAGTGTGCGGGTGCGAGCCAGGTCCACCCTATCTCCAGCCCCCTGTGCTCGGGACGAAGGGCGAGATAACGGGTGCTGCCAACAAGCTCCCCTGTGGCTGCCTCCACGGTGGCGAAAGCGGCCTCCGTTCCTGCCGAAGAAGCAGCCAGGGCGTCCTCGAGCCAGGCTTGAAACCTCTCGCGGGACCCACCGGCGTCGTAGGGCATCCAGCGCCAGATCCTCTCATCCAACGCGGCCTCGAAGAGCTCCTTCTCGTGGCGGCGCGCCAGCGGCTCCAGACGCACGATCTCCCCTTCCAACACGCTCACCAGATTCTTCCACATGATAATTACCCCTCGCTCAGGACCCGTCAGAAGATATGGTAGCGCACAGCGGTCAGCTACTTGTTTGCCAGCTGATGGCTCGTCGTCGTGCGTAGGGCTATAACCCTAGGCACGGCGCTGTTGGTGTCAGTTACCGGACCTCAGGGAAAGGATGGAGACGGAAATCAGCAGCCCAAAACGCTACCATCGGAGGCAGCGATGGTCTCGCAGAAGAACGTTAGTGCGAGGTCTAAGCTGACTTGCTGACAAGCCAATAAAGGAGAGCGTAGTGGATCACAGGGTTTCCGGCGTAGCGATGTCGTACAGGGACCTCGGGGAGGGTGATCCCCTCGTCCTGCTCCACGCCTTCCCGCTCAACGGCAGGATGTTCGAGTCCCAGATCCACCGCGTCGTAGCTCCGGATTACCCCGGATTCGGGCGTTCTCCCCGTACTCCGGCCCAGCCTGATGTCCACTACTATGCGGAAGGAGTACGCGGTCTCCTTGACAGGCTGCATCTGGAACGCGTGATACTCGGCGGCGTCTCCATGGGCGGCTACGTCGCCTTCGAGTGCATGAGGCTCTTCCCCGAGAGGGTGACCACCCTCGTCCTCGCCAACACCCGCGCCGAACCCGACTCCGAGGAGATGAGGGAGACCCGCAACGAGACGGCCCTCAGAGTCGCCGAGGAGGGAGTTGGGGTCCTCGTGGAGCTCCAGATGGAACGCCTCCTCACTCCATACACCCTGCAGAATCACGAGGAGCTTGTGGAGCACGTGCGGGCCATGATCTTCGAAAACTCCCCCGACGGCGTCGTCGCCGCCCTCGGCGCCATGCGGGACCGCCCGGACTCTACCCCGCTCCTCGGGGAGATTGGCGTCCCAACCCTCGTCGTCGGCGGGGAGGAGGATGGCATCATCTCCCCCGAGGTCGTGAGCGCCATGGCCGCGAAGATACCAGGCGCCCGCCACGTGATCATTCCCCGGACCGGCCATCTCTCGAACCTCGAAGCCCCAGAGATATTCAACACTACCCTCACGGAATTCCTACAGAGCATCCGATAGGCAGAGATCCTACCCCGATCATTTCCCCTACTCAGTTATCTTCGGAGGGTAGTCAGGGCTGAGTTTGGAGCCTGGGTACGTTCGGGTAGAATCGCTGTTCGTGGCCACCATTGCGCATATTTCGGATCTGCACTTCGGGCGTCCTGCGGTCGCCGAACGCCTCGACGCCCTGAAAGAGTATATTGCGGAGATCCGGCCAAACGCTGTGGCCGTCTCCGGCGACCTGACGCAACGCTGCACGAACAGGGAGTTTTCGAACGCCCGCGCTTACCTGGATTCCCTCGGGGAGATAGCACCTTACACCATTGTCCCCGGCAACCACGACATCCGCTGGCTCGGGGCCGTAGCCCGCAACCTCGGCCTCGCCGGTCTCTTCAGGGAGCAGGCCCACAAGTTCAAGTACTCAAGGTACACAAGGCACATCTCGGAAGACCTGAGTCCTTCTCTGGAGGTACCCGGTTTAGTAATTGCGGGTGTGAACACGGCTCACGGCATCACGCGGGGTTCGATCACCCGCCGCTTGCGTGACCTTGGCGTTATAGGCCAGGTCAGACACGCTGACGTGATGCG
>JAJNDJ010000099.1 GCA_021156345.1 Rubrobacteraceae bacterium
GTGGTTGGTCGGCTCGTCGAGGAGGATGAGATCCGGCTCCTCCATCAGCAGGCGGGCCAGGGCTATGCGGCTCTGCTCGCCGCCCGAGAACGAGCCGACCGGACGCTTCCAGTCCTCGGGGGCGAAACCCAGAGAGGAGATGGTGGAGGCCGCCCGCGCGCGGTACTCGTAGCCGCCGTCCCGCTCGAACTCGCTCTGAAGCCTGCCATATCGTTCCATGAGCGCATTAGATGGGTCCTCGGAGAGGCGTGTGCCAAGCTCCTCGAGCTCCTTCTCGCGGGCCATCAAGGGCTCGAAGGCGGAGATGATCTCCTCCTCCAGAGTGAGGGCGCCTCGTTCTCCCAGATAGAGCTTCTGGGACGTCATCCCGACCTTCGCGCCGCCCGGATGCTCGACCGAGCCCGAGTCGGGTTCCGAGTGTCCTGCCAGAAGATCGAGCAGGGTCGTCTTGCCTGCGCCGTTGCGCCCGACCAGCCCGATCTTCTCTCCGGCTTCGACCGAGAGCGTCGCGCCGGAGAGGACCTTCAGGTCTCCACCGTGGTACTTTACGAGATCTCTTGCAACAATTACCTTCATGACACGGGGATTATACAAACAGGACCCCCTGACGCCGGGAGAGCGAGAGGAGCTCGAAGAGGACCTCATCGCCTTCTGCGACCGCGAGCTCGACCTCCTCGGAGACCTCAGCGGTCTCGACGTCCTCTACGCAGGGGGCTCCTCGCCGCTCTGGATCGAAGGCCTCAGCCAACGGGTGGGGGAGAGCGGTAGCGTCACCGCCATCGACCTGGACGTAGGATTTGTCGATGAGAAGCAAGATTCTCTTGGTGAGGCTGAACTTGCTGCCCCGATCCGCCTCCTCGCAGCAGACGTCTTCGAGATGCCTTTCGGCCCAAGCACCTTCGACCTCGTTTACTCCTCAGGCCTGTTCCACGAGCTGGACGTAAAGGAGAGAAAGGCGGAAGATGCGCTCGCGGCGCTCCACTTCGTGGCACGGCCCGGTGGCAGGGTCGCGACGAGCGACTTCGTCGATTCTGAACCGGCGGTGCAGCTCGAAGACGAGAGACTGGAGGCGGAGCTGATGCGTGCGGCGTACGCAAAAGAGCTCTACGGGATCCGGCCGCCAGAACGTCTCGTGCTCTTACACGAGAAGTGTCTCACTGACGTCTGGTGGCGCTACCAGCCACCACGAAGAATCCGTCACCTCGGAAAGCTGGTCCTGGCCGAGAACGAGCCTGCGGAGTTGTCTTCGTTGCCGCCGGTGACCGCGAGACGGTTACGCGACCGTCGCGACGCCATGCGCGGTCGGATTGCGGTCGAGGGCTACACACGTCCTGCTACCCTGTACGTCGAAGGTCTGGTACAGAATGCTTAGATCTCGAAGATCCTCCAAATGGGTGATGCGCCGGTTACGCACGGGTGTCATCATTCGTCCGGTGAGTAAGACATATCTTGTCAACGTCGGGAGGTCCGTATGACACTCATCGGCCTTAAGTCCGTAGAGAAGTCTTACGGAGGCAGGGCCGTGCTGCGGGATCTTGGGTTGAAGGTGAACGCGGGGGCGAGGATCGGGCTCGTCGGAGGTAACGGCGCTGGCAAGTCCACAGTGCTTCGCATCCTCGCAGGTACAGAGGATGTCGATGCGGGAGAGATGATCCGGCGCCGGGGATTGAGCGTCGCCACTTTGCCCCAGTACATCGAGGGCCACGAACGTACGCCGATGGAGATGGTACGCGCTGCGCGGCCAGAGATCTCGAATCTTCAGGAGGAACTCGAAGCTTGCGAGGAGCAGCTCGGCTCGCCCGGGGTGGCGGCCGACCTGCGCCGGATGCAGCGGGTGCTGGAACGCCAGGACCGGCTCCTGCGCCGCTTCACGGAGCTCGGTGGTCCCGGCTTCGAGGGCGAGGCACGCGGCTACCTCAGATCGCTGGGCCTTGGTGATGGCGACATCTATCGTCCGATGGGGGATCTGAGCGGCGGGCAACGCAAGCTGGCTGTCCTGGCCTCCTGCCTCGTGCGGCGTCCCGACGTCTTGCTCCTCGACGAGCCAGAAGCCCACCTCGACGCTGGACGCAGGGAACTACTTGAGGCGATCGTGCGCACGTTCGATGGCGCCGTCGTCATCGTCTCCCACGACCGCTACCTGCTTGACGAGACGGTTGAGGAGATCGCAGAGCTGGAAGACGGGAGGATCACCTCGTGGCCAGGCAACTACTCGGCGTATACCGTTGCGCGTGAGCTCAAGCTCAAACGACAGCAGCAACTCTACGTCGCTCAGCAAAAGGAGATAGCGCGCCTGGAAGAGGCGATCCGGCGGTTCAAGCTCTGGGCCAGCATGGTCGAAGACGAACGTCACATCAAGCAAGCCCGCAACAAACAGCGCCAGATCGACCGCATGGACAAGGTGGAGCGCCCCGTGCTGGAGCGGCGCAAGATAGGGCTGGAGTTCCGTGGCAGGGTAAGAGGTGGCAGGAAGGTGATCGAACTAAAGGACGTAAGCGTAGCCTTCGACGAGGACCCGGTTCTCATCGAGCTAGATCTGAGCGTCGAGCGCGGCGAGCGCCTCGGGATAGTCGGGTCTAACGGCGCTGGCAAGAGCGTGCTCGCAAGAGTCCTCGCCGGCATCCTTCCCCCGACGGAGGGCGAGCGCTGGGCAGGCCCATCTATAGATATAGGGTACCTGGCACAGAACGACGAACCACCACCAGGCGCTTCACCACTGCGGCTCGTGCGGGACACCAAGCCGCTCTACGAGGACGAGGCCGTGAAGCTGCTCGGGCGTTTCCTGTTCCGCTACGAGCAGGTCAGGGAGCCGGTGACGTCCCTGAGCGGGGGAGAGCGCACCCGGTTGCAGCTGCTCCTGATCATGCTGAGAGAACCGAACTGCCTCGTCCTAGACGAGCCTACCAACCACCTCGACATAGACTCGCTCGAGATCCTCGAAGCCGACCTTGAAAGGTTCCCAGGCACGGTGATCTTCGTCTCGCACGACCGCTACTTCCTCGACCGTATCGCCGACGGTATCGTCGAGGTCAGCGAAGGCGAAGTGCACCGCCACGAAGGAGGCTACAGCGACTGGCGCCGTTCAGCAATTCAGCACGCCCCGGCTGACGCCTCCGCTCGTCGGCAATTAAACTAGTCAGGACTGGCGCATGCGAACTATCTCTCCAGGACTATCGTGACGGGACCGTCGTTGACGAGCGATACGTCCATCATCGCGCCGAAGCGGCCTGTCTCGACCGGGTGAACGCCGGTCGCGCGGAGTCGGTCGCAGAAGTGGTCAAAGAGGCGCGTGGCCTCCTCGGGCGGGGCCGCCCCGACGAAGCTGGGACGCTTCCCTTTGCGTGTGTCCGCGAGGAGGGTGAATTGAGAGACGGCTAGGACGGCCCCTCCGACGTCTCTGATACTGCGGTTCATCTTCCCCTCTTCGTCGGACATGATCCTCAGTCCTGCTATCTTCTCGGCCAGCCAGTTTGCTTCGGGTTCGCCGTCTCCGTGCGCGATGCCGACCAGCAAGAGTAGGCCCGGGCCTATGCCGGAGACTTTCTCTCCCGCGACCGTAACGGAGGCTTTTCTGACGCGTTGTAGGACTACGCGCAAAGTCTTCAGAGTGGTCGGCGGCCGGAGTAGCCGGCATCGATGTCGTGCCAGTACTCAACCCTTTCTTCGGGTGGGTGCCAGCAGAGGAAGACGACGCGTCCTTCGCGTTCGTGCGGGAAGTCGAGTAAACCCATATTCAGGTCCTTGAGGACGACGCCAAGCTCGCTGATGCGCCCTATCGCCAGGTAGAGATTGTAAGCCTCGACGCCGTACTCCGAGCCTGCCTTACCACCGCCGTTCCAGATTGCGGCCTCCAGGATAGGTTGCATGTGAGGGGCCTTCTCGCGCAGGGCGTCGCGGTGGAGCGCTACGTCGTCAAGTATCTTACGCAAGCTGGGTAGGAGGGCGTTCGCTTCTTCGACGGTGAAGAGCCTCTGGAAGGCGGGTTCCACGTCTGGGGAGGGCTAGCGGCCCACGGCCAGGCGGTCTGCTAGCATGTCGGGTAGGCCAGCGGCCCGTATCTTGGCCTGGGCCTTTCTTATGTCGTACTCGACGAAGCGGTATGTCACGCGTTCGCCGTCGGCGATTACGTACGAGGCGAAGGTATCCCCATCGCGCGGCTGGCCCACCGAGCCGGGGTTAACCAGGTAGGGACCTCCGGTGTGGAGATCCAGAGTGTGTCCCCCCAACATCGCGCCGTTCGGCGAAGGGGCTACAGCTTTCACGTGCGTGTGGCCGAAATAGCAGATCGGGACATCAGGGTACTCGCTCTTCAACATAACGAGGTTGTCGTGCGCGGAGATGGTGTTGATGATGTACTCGTCAGGATCACGTATGGAGCCGTGGACGAAAAGGGCCTCCTCGGTCCGCATCATGCGCGGCCTCGTGCGCAAGAACTTGGCGTTCTCCTCGCTCAAGTGATCCCGCGTCCACAGCACTGCCGCCGCGGCCGTCGGGTTGAACCAGTTCAGGTCCGTCTCCAGGTCGGTTACGGCGAGGTCGTGGTTGCCCGAGATCGTCGGCATCCCCAAGGAGCGTACCACGTCGCAGCACTCGTCCGGGCTTGCCCCGTAGCCGATTACATCGCCAAGGCAGTAGATAGTCTCCACTTCCTCGGGCACGTCGCCAACGACGGCTTCTAGTGCCTCGAGGTTGCCGTGGATGTCCGAGATCACCGCGTACATATAGGGTGCGGCGTAGTTTATACGTTGGATAGGCGATTTCAATCGCCCCTCCCGTCCGTTGAAGCGCCGCAGACGTTACGGTAACATCCCTGGGCGGTCCCCGCTCTTGCGCGGGCCTGTAGCTCAGGGGATAGAGCAACGGTTTCCGGGGCCGTGTGTCGCAGGTTCGAATCCTGCCAGGCCCGCT
>JAJNDJ010000100.1 GCA_021156345.1 Rubrobacteraceae bacterium
ACGGCGAGATCTCTGGGTCTCAGGCTCTACCCGCTCGGCACCTATCCTTTGCCTCTGGAGCCAGCCGTCCGCGACGGGCTGGACTACAGGGTCCAGGTGAACACGGTCGGCCCCGAGAGGTTCTTGGACGCTGGGAGATGTGCGGGCACGCACCTGCATCTGGAGTTGCAGGCAGGGACGGTCGATGAGGGAGTAGGCATCTCCGCCACCGCGTCCGCCGCCGCACGGGAGGAGGTCTCGAACATCTACAACCTCGCAACGGCCCTTGACCCCGCCCTGGTGGCCCTCACCCGCTCGTGCCCATTTTTCCAGGGGCGGAAGACGGGACTTGCTGTTCGCACCGTCCATTACAGGGGCAGCGCGACCTTCGGGTGGGAAGGAGTCTATAGGGATCTGCCCCAGGTTGGCGCCTTGCTACCCTACGCCGAAGACGCGGAACACCTGATCCGTCAGCAGTTCGACCGCTACAAAGCCTGGCTCACCGCCATGGACCAGGCCGGCGTACAGAGACGTCACTTCGTCGAGGCGGGCGGCGACCTGCTCAGGCCGGCCTGGAATCCTGTGCGTCTCAACCGCCAGGGAACGCTGGAGCTACGAGGCATGGACAGCAACTACCCCGAGGTAACGCTGACTGTGGCGGCCATTATCCTCCGCGCCGCGGACCGCATCCGGCGGGATGGCATCGAAGTACTACCGGACGACGGGGTGCGGGCATTCGAGGTTACGGGAGACGTGCTCAGGGTGCCAGACTTTGGCCGTCTCGGCGGTGAACTGCTCTACGCGGCGGTAACAGGAGGAGCGAGCGACGAGACCGTAGCCGCCTACCTCGATTCGATCCTGGAGTTCGCCGGGGTGGACGACCAAAGGCTAGCCGTGCTCCTTGACTACCGCCGTACGACCGGCATCTACCCAACTACCGAGGCGAGTATCCTCGAAGCCTACGACAGGCATCTCTCCGAAGACGAAGGTTTGCGCCTGGTGCTCGAGGCATGCGACGCGTTGGAGGCCCAGGTCTCGCACCTCAGCCGGTCTCAACGCCAGGAGGAAGAGCCGGCTGACGTCTCGTAGCCCTCCCTGGTCTATACTCGCTGCATGGGCAAGGATCGGGCAGCTCTCAGTATGGATTTCGGGATGCGGGTCGCAGCGGTCGTGGAGCGGGAGGGAGCCCTGCTCCTGGTGCGCCACCAGAAACCGGACAGCGACCCGTACTGGGTGCTGCCAGGAGGCAGGCTCGAGCCGGGCGAGAGGATACCGGAGTGCGCAGGCCGCGAACTCGCTGAGGAGACAGGCCTTACGGCCGGCTTCTTGGGTATCCTCTACGTGAGCGAGTTCCTGAGGGATGCACGCCATACGATCGACATCGTCGCCAGAATGGCGCTGGAAGGAGACGAGGAAGCCACCCTCGGGAGCGACCCCGAGGTCGAGCCTGGTGCCGAGCCGACCCTCAGAGGGATACGGTGGGTGGGCGTCGAGGAGTTGCAGGAGATCGAACTTCTACCGGCTTCCATAAAGGAGAGGCTCCTGAGGGACGCTGGCGGCGGATGGACCCCCGTTGACGCCTACCTTGGAAGCACGGATGCCTGATCCGCAGGGCACGTTGCTCTCGGTCATCGTATTGGACGCAGCCGTCGCTGGGATCGTACTCGGGGTATTCTGGCTGGCCGTCTCACTGCTGCGGAGGCTCGGCAGGAAGGTCGGATACTCCCTGGCGCCCCTCGGATTCTCACGGCCCAGGGGCGGATTCCTTGCGAGCATCGGCGTCGGGGTAGCAGTAGGCGTCGGTGCCGTAGTCCTCAGCATGTTCTTGACTCCGATCAGCGTCCTCGTTCTCGAACAGCTCGGCTACTCCACGAGATCGACGATCCAGCAACCGTTTATGGAAGGGCTCGTTGGCTGGGTAAACGAGAGCCCTGGCGTGGCGATACCGGCGATAGTCCTGATCGTCGTACTCTTCGGTCCGGCAGTAGAGGAACTGGTCTTCAGGGGCGCCATCTTCAACGGCCTCTACCGGCTGGGGATCCTCTACTCCACCAGATCTGCTGGTAAAGAGCCTCCCAGCAAGACCATTTTCGCCCTTTCCGCGCTCGTATCTTCCATACTGTTCGCCCTGCTGCACCTGGAACCGGTCCTCTTACCCGTACTCTTTATACTCGCCATAACCCTGTGCGCCCTCTTCCAGCGGACAGGTAGCCTCCTTCCCTCATTCGTCGCCCACGCGACGTTCAACTCCGTCGCCGCCATGCTGATCATCCTGAGCGGGCTGAACGTCTTGAAAATACCTATCTAACGATCGCGCGGTTGTTCTCCGACGTACCTGGCCCTGGGACGAATGAGGGAGCCGCTCCTGTACTGCTCTATGGCGTGGCCGATCCAACCGACGGTCCTGCCGAGGGCGAAGAGCGCGACGGCCCCGCCAGGCGGCAACGCCAGCGTCCGCGCCACCGTCGCCAACGCGAAATCTACAGTGGGATGCTCGTCCATCAAACGCAGCATCTCACCGGCAACAGTATCGGAGAGCACGACGGCCACGCTCTCGGGATAGGCCCTGGCCGTCAGGCTAAGCAACCCGGCACCGCGTGGATCACCTTCAGGATAGAGCGAATGCCCGAAGCCAGGGATACGCTCCCCCCGCCTGAGACGGCCGGAGATCACCGCCCGCGCATCCCCCGCATCCTCCACCTCCCGCAAAAAAGCCTGGACGAGCTCGATCTCCCCACCGTGCTTGACGCCGCCGAGCGCCGCAAGCCCGGCCAGAACAACGGCATAAGGCGTCGCCTCGGAGGAGGCGACGCACCTGGCGGCAAAGGTCGAGACAGGCAACTCGTGGTCCACACAAAATACGAGCGCGGCGCCGAGAAGGTCGGCAGCCCCCGGACTGTCCGGACTCCAGCCACGCTGGAGCGTCCCAGCAAGCCCCGGGATCGATTCTCCGGCGACCACGTCCGTCATCAGGCGGAGTATCCTGGCGCCGGTGCGCGCGACGGCGTCAGGGCGCAGGTCGTAGGCGGCCGGGTCCTCGGCGGCCGCCACAGGGAGCAGAACCTGGAAGACCTCGACAGGCGTTAGTCCGGTCACGCTGTCTACAACGTTTCGGATGCGCAGGGAGGGTCCTGACATCTCGGGTGGGAAGAGCGCCCGGGCCATCGCCTCGTCGCCCGTCCAGATAAGAGCCGCAGCCTCCTCGATGCTCTTCTCCCCGGCGAGATCCACGACGTCGCGCCCCCTGTAATACAGCCCGCCACCGTCGATCAGGGTGATCCCCGACTCCAGCACTGGCATGCCCCAGTGCAGGGCGCCTTCTACCACGCCCTCAGGATCCCGCCTGCCATCCTTCCTCTCTTTGAGCCTCCTTACGTCTTCAGCCCTGTAACGCCTGACACGCCCCTTCCCCTCGACCGCCTCGGAACGTACTATCCCCCTGCTCACGTACGCATACAAAGTCGGCAACCTGATCCCCAACTCCTCCGCAGCTTGCCCGGAACTGAGATACCGCTCCTCCCTCATACTAATGCCTCCTCGCCCTGGTGTACGACTATACGCCCCAACCCTACTACATATTGATTACTGTATCAATATTGATAAATGTTTCATGGACGGTTACGATTGATAACTACAACGGCGGCTCGAGGAGCCGGGGCAGGCATGAAAGGACCGACATGGGCGAGACTTCTGGGACGGGGTTTGTAGCGGGGTTGGAGGATGTGGTGGCGGCCGAGACCCGTCTGAGCGGCGTGGACGGGGAGGCTGGGGAATTGACCATCGCGGGTTTCCCGGTCGAGGAGTTGGCTGGTCGGGCTTCCTTCGAGGAGACTGTCTACCTCCTCTGGCACGATGCCCTGCCGGATTCCGGCCAGCTCGCGGAATTTCGGGCAGAGCTCGCGGGGCGGCGGGAGCTGCCGCCTGCTACGTTGGATCTGCTACGGGCTGTGGGGCAGGTACCGGCGATGGATGCGCTGCGCATGGCGGTGGGGACCGTGAGCCCTGGCACGGACGACGATGAGGCTCTGGCACTCGTAGCGCGCATACCCACCATTGTGGCGGCGTACTCGCGCATGCTCGAGGGCGAGGAGCCTGTGGCCCCTGACCCGGAGTTTGGCCATGCTGCCAACTATTTGTACATGCTCACGGGCGAAGTACCTGGCGCAGAGTTCACGCGGGCCCTCGATACGTACCTCAGTACTGTGTCCGATCATGGCATGAACGCCTCCACCTTCGCGGCGAGGGTCATCGTCGCTACCCGCTCGGACTTCGTCTCGGCTGTGGTCGGGGCGATCGGGGCGCTCAAGGGACCGTTGCACGGGGGCGCGCCAGGGCCCGCGCTGGATGTGGTGTTCGAGATCGGGGACGCGAGCAGGGCCGAGGCGTACCTGCGGGAGAAACTTGGACGCGGCGAGCGGCTCATGGGTTTCGGGCACAGGATCTACCGTGTGCGCGACCCGAGGGCAGACGTGCTCGCCGCAGCTGCCGAGCGCCTGTACACCACCGACGGGGACAGAGAACTCTACGAGTTGGCCCTTGAGGTGGAACAGGTTGCGCTTGCACTGCTCGCGGAGCACAAGCCAGGCAGAAACCTGCAGACCAACGTAGAGTTCTACACAGCGCTACTGCTTCACGGGCTTGGGTTGCCCACGCAGCTCTTCACCCCGACCTTCGCGGCGGGGAGGGTGGCTGGATGGACGGCGCATTGCTCTGAGCAGAGGGCGCTCGACCGCCTCATCAGGCCGAAGTCCGTGTACGTGGGGAGCAAGGATGGAAGCTGGGTGCCGCTCGAAGAGCGGTAGTATGGGGAGATACAAAAAACGGCCCCCGGAGAAGTCCGGGGGCCGTACCCTTCTGAGCGTTACGCAGGTATCCCGTCTTTCAGCACGTCCGCCTTCACTACATGGGAGGCGGATAAAGTAA
>JAJNDJ010000101.1 GCA_021156345.1 Rubrobacteraceae bacterium
CCGTCACCACGATCCGTGCTGCCATCAGTCGATCTCCTTTACTCCAACTCGTCGCTTACAGACTCCTGCTGACTCCCGAGCATCTCCATTCACAAACTCATGCTGCCCGGGACCGATCGAACGCAAGTTCTCATGCCGAGTGGTGGCGTACCATCCGGCATGATCGGCTACCGAACCACGCGATACGCGAGATGCGTCACACCGTCGGTCTCGGTTAGTCCGGTCTGCTCCAGCTCGATCCGCTGCGGAAGCCGATCGAACAGGCGTCGTCCCCCACCGAGCAGGACGTTGACCAGGTGGATCCGGATCCCGTCCACGAGGCCCGCCGCGAGGAACTGCTGGTCCACGTTGGCGCCCATGAGCCCGATGGCCTTGTCGCCAGCCACCTCCTGGGCCTTCGCGAGAGCGCTCTCGATCCCGTCGGTGACGAAGGTGAACACCGGGTCGGCGCTCGCGGGCGGACGGTGGGTGACCACGAAGCACGGGACATCACCAAGCGGGCCCTTGCCACCCCAGGCCTCGATCGAGTTGTCGTACGATCGGCGGCCCATGATCACCGCGCCCGTTTCCTCGACCAGGTTGCCGTACACCCGCTCGAACACCGACGGGTCGTCGAACGCCCAATTGTGGAGTCGCATCCCGTCCTCGCCCAGCCCCTGCTCGGGGTTGTCGTTGGGCGCCGCGATGTAGCCGTCCAGTGACATGCTCATGTCGATAACCAGGTTGCCCATCTCCATCGTCTCCTTTCTTCGGCGGGTGCTTACGCCTCTGCCAGGTATTTGGCGAGACGGTCCACGGTTTCGATCCAGCCCTGCTGAGCCCCATCGCGATCCGTGCCCGAGGGGATGCCAGCGTGCCGGAGGGTGACCTTAGTCTTCTTGCCTGCATGCTCGTCGAACGTCACGGTCAGCAGCGTTTCCAGCGGCCAGTCCGGGCTCATTCCGTAATGCGTAGGCGAGACCACGTTGCCTTCGGCATCCGCGAAGGAATCGGTGAGGACGATCCGCTCGGGCACCACGATCTCGCGAAATACGCCCTTGGTAGCCCATCGGACCCCACCAGCGCACGAAGTGCTCAGGCTCCGTCCATGCCTTGAACACGAGCTCGCGCGGAGCATCGAACACGCGCGTGATGACAAGCTCCTGCTCCGGTGGCTCCGTGTTGGGATCATCATTGTTCGCCATCTTCGTTCTCTCCCCTCCGTAGCTCGTGCAGATACTCGTCCAAGCGATCGAAGCTCTGCTCCCAGAAGCGGCGATATTGCTCCACCCAATCGGCGACCTCCCTCAGCGGACCCGCCTCCAACCGGCAGGGCCGCGACTGCGCCACGCGGCCGCGCGAGATCAGGCCGGCACGCTCCAGCACCTTGAGGTGCTTGGAAACCGCGGGCAGGGTCATCTCGAAAGGCTCGGCCAGCTCTTTGACGGACGCCTCGCCTCCCGAAGCGAGGCGCGCCAGGATCGCGCGCCGGGTAGGATCCGCGAGGGCCGCAAACGTGCTGTCGAGGGTGTCCGTCGGCATCTTCACAAACCTTTTGGTTAATTAAAGCACTGGTAAAATACGCCACCTGACGGTTGGTGTCAACCGATGTTTTCAAGCGCCCGCGTTCACGACTATGGCCGCGCTGGATTGGCCCGACGCTCGGCAACCTTCCTCATGTAGACCTACTTTGTTGACTGCTCCCACACCCACAGGCCTCCCTCCGCCTCAAACTCTCGCCACGAACTCAAAATGGTCGTAGAGCTCGAAGACCCTCAATGGCGCGTCAGTTACCACTGATGTCGCAATGCCGATTGCAGTAGCCGCCCCTCGAGAGCTACGTACCAAGCTTGCGAAACTAGATCAGGGGTAGGGTAGAGCCCGGGCCTAAGGAGAGAAGATACGAGCGCGTCTGGGAGGACTGGATACACCGCGCTCGCATGAGAGCAGCCTAGCACTTGGGGACTTACCTGCGGGTTACAGGAGGGAAAACTCTTGGTAAACATTCTGTTGCATCCTTGTATCAGCTCCTCAGGTAGAGTATGGTGCAATCGTTACCTGGGAAAGGAGAATATCACGTGAAGGCGCAGGACCGGCTACCCTGCCTTTCATCTAGAGCAGGGCAAGCCACCTGATGTGTAAGCGATTCGGTAGGATCGCCCGAGACATGAGGTGGGCCGTGAGGCGCACAGGTGCCAAGCAGACCACTTGAGGAATGTCCACGTATATACGGGTAGGCACCTTTTCAGGGCCCGAAAGTAAGGATGAGATGTCGGGACACTCCCCGATCCCCGAAAAGGCACACTTTGGTGGGGGGTGAGTTTGAGAACAGCCTGACAGAGTCGATGGGGATTTTGTGTACGCATGAGAATGGTTTTCGGCCACTTCGCCCCTAAAAAACGCCAGGAGAAGGTGCTCGCTTATCGTCTGCTCTTGTGTGCGATCCTAGCACTGTCCGCCTTCTGGAACCTCTCCTGGCTGACGAGCGAGGGGTACGCCAATGTCTACTACGCTGCCACCGTCAAGAACATGCTCACCAGCTGGCACAACTTCTTCTTCGCCTCCTACGACGCGGGTTTTGTGTCTGTGGACAAGCCCCCTTTGGGATTCTGGATCCAGGCGGCCAACGCTTATCTGTTCGGCTTCCACGGATGGAGCCTTCTGCTCCCCCAGGCGCTCGCTGGGGTCCTCTGTGTGGCCCTGCTCTACTACCTGGTGGGCCGCAGCTTCGGGACAGTGGCGGGTTTGCTAGCAGCGCTCGCCTTGACTCTCACCCCGATTAGCGTCGCCACAAACCGCCACAACAACCTTGAGAGCTTGCTGGTCTTTGCTGTACTGCTGGCGAGCTGGGCCTTCATACTAGCCGCCGAAACCGGTAGGCTGCGCTGGCTCGTAGTGGGCGGGTTCGTGATCGGCTTGGGCTTCAACATCAAGATGCTTGAGGCTTTCGTGGTTTTGCCCGCCTTCTATGTGTTGTATCTAGTGGCCGCGCCGGTAGGGTGGCGGCGTCGGATGATCCATCTTGGGCTCGCGACGGTCGTGATTGTTGCGACATCCTTACCGTGGGTTGTGGCGGTGGATCTAACGCCGGCGGAGCAGCGTCCCTACGTCGGTTCTAGCTCCTTCAACACCGTAACGGACCTGATCGTCGGCTGGAACGGCGTGGAGCGACTATCCGGCAGCGACGAGGATGTCGGAGATCCCGGACCTTTGAGGCTCCTCAACCCACAGCTTGGCGGGCAGATAGGGTGGCTCTTGCCGCTGGCTATCGTTGGCCTGGCGGCTGCAAGTTGGCGGAGTTGGCAGGGGCGTCCTAGCCTACCACTCCTCAACCGCCAACAACAGGCCCTCGTCCTATGGGGTACGTGGCTCATCTCGCTGGTGGTTTTCTTCAGTGTCGCCGGAGACTGGGATCCCCACTATCTGGCCATGCTCGCCCCGGCCGTCGCCGCGCTGGTGGGAGCGGGGGTGGTGGCACTGTGGGACGATTACCAGAAGAGCCCGGGTTGGCGCAGGTGGATATTGCCTCTGACGCTTGTTGGTACAGCCGGCTTACAGGTATATATTCTCGCCCATCACCCGGACTGGAGCCACTGGTTGGCGCCCACAATCGTTAGCCTGTGCCTAGCTGCAGCCGCAAGCTCCATAGTCGCACGCCTCAGGCCTCGGTTGAGGATCAGTGGCTATCCGCTGCTCGCGATAGGCGTAGGGGTAGGGTCCCTCTTCCTTGCCCCTTCGATCTGGGTCGCCTCTACGGTATGGTATGGCGCCGAAACTCGAGTGCCGACCGCTGGGCCTCAGGTAAGGCTCAGTGAGACATCTAGCAAGCTGCGTAGCGATGGTAGCGAGGTCGATCGCCTTGTCGAATACTTAGAAGCCAACCAGGGCGATGCCAAGTACTTGGTCGCCGCCATAGATTCCAGTGTTGCCAGCCCCATAATTCTGAACACCGACGAGCCTGTAATAGCGTTCGGAGGATTTGAGGGGCGCGACCAGGTCTTTCGCATGGAGAGGCTTGCAGGTCTCGTAAACCAAGGCACCGTGCGTTTTTTCATTGTACAGGAGCGTGACATCGAGCACGCAGCGCAGCTGGGCAGCGCCCAGCGCCACCTAGAGCTGGACGGACAGGTGCCGCGCCTCCAACAGCTGCCGCGCCTCAAGGCGCACCTCAAGGCCCTAGCGGACATCCACGAAAAGGAGAAGGTAAGGTGGATAACAGACAACTGCGAGCAGGTTCCCAAGGAACCGTGGCAATCGTCGACCTCCAAATCATCAACTTCTACCGTGCTGCTCTACGACTGTGGTATTAGGGTTCGGTAGCCTTCGTCAATGAGTACTTTGGCCATATTCCTTACGATTGAGGTACAGAAGGTGGACACGTTTCTCACAACGGTCGTGGCAGGTGTTGTTGTGGCGGTGGTTGGCGTCATCGCGGCCTTCTATCTTGGTGGAGTGCGAGAAAGGCACAAGCGGATTCTTGCGAGGCAAGGAGAGGAACGGCGCAGGCTAGAGGAGTGGCGAAGAGAGGAACAGGGCAGGATACAAGCGAGGAAAGAACGAGAGCAGCAACGAGCAGAAGAAAGGGAACAAAGGATAATCGACCGCCGTGCCGAAGCGCTCGACGACATTAGGGTACAGGCTTTGTACTTCGCCAACGCTTTCCGAACCTGGACTGATAAGGCAGCGAATCTCGAAATCCCACCCAAAGATGAGGTTGAGCAGGCGGTGGGATTCTCGAAAGGTCTCGCGGACCTGATCCAGCAAGCGGATGAGGTCCGAACAAGACTCGCATTCTTGAGCGGCCACTACGACGCGCACAGCCCTATCCTGGAGGAGAAGTCGCGCAATATCGTTGAATTATTGGAAAGGCAGGGGGTTGAGCGCCATTCCTTTCTCTCGAACCAGCTGAAGGCAACGGCTGCTTCCCTGCAACCGTTCCTTGTACTTATACAAACACATCAGGTGTTGGATGAAATGGATCCCAAGTCGCAGTCTGATGCGATCTCTTGGCTGACTGGGCCGGGACTTGGGACGTATGTCTCGCCTCGAAAGTTCTCTTCTGTCAAAGGGCTCGATAATTCACATATGAACAAGAAAGCGATGCTCGAGGAGCACAGGCAGGAAGTATTGCAAGCCGCTAATGTTGCTAAAGATTGGGATATCCATGTGCACCTCCGCGCACTCGACGCGGAGTTCGGGAGAATAGAAGGGAGCCGCAGCTAGGCGCGCCAGCCATTCCGGACTTCGGAGCCCCATCCTGGTATGAAAATCCGGTGGAGTAAGGGCCTCCTATACGGGTTTGGGTAAGGGTTCGAGCGCTACCTTGTGACCGAGTCCCTCCAGCTTACGGACCAACCGCCACGGCAGCTTTCTTGGAACCACGCCGACCCCTGTTTCTGCATGTTGCCGTACGTTGCAGAATCAACTTATCTAAGCCGATTTCCTTGCTGGCAGTTGCCCGCTGTTTCTCGGTATTGCGCTCTCAGTGGTGTCAGCAGTGGTGTCAAATGGCATCAGCCACTCCCCGCGTCCCGATGAATCTCAGCGCACCCAGGACCTCGCAGGGGCCACCCTGAGGGCCGCTTAGGTCCCATCCCTATCGTTGTTACGCTCTGCGGCTACAGCGTTGGTGCTAGTGGGCGCTCGTTAGGCGTAGGGGAAGCCTCGATCTCGTTGCTCGGTTTCCCTCACTAGGGAAGATGTCCCGGGAAAAATTGCCCGAACAAGTCAGGAAAC